>JBDOOJ010000094.1:0-54146 GCA_039830885.1 Cycloclasticus sp. | reverse complement strand
CGCCATTGGTTATTTGGGTGACTGAGCTGCTTAAATCTGCGGGTTACACACCAGGCGTCATCAGTCGTGGTTATGGTGGCATCGCGTCGAGCTGGCCACAACAAGTGAGAGCAGACAGTGACTCAAGAGTAGTGGGTGACGAAGCTAAAATATTGGCAAGACGAACCAGTTGCCCAGTGGCGGTTGGGCCGAGTCGCGTAGACAGCGCTCAAGCACTGATTGACCACCATCAATGCGATGTGATTATTTCGGATGACGGGCTTCAGCATTACGCATTACAGCGCGACATAGAGATTGCATTGGTCGATGGTGAGCGTCGCTATGGAAATCGTTATTTATTGCCGGCGGGGCCGCTACGTGAGCCTGTAGAGAGGCTAAAAACCGTTGATTTTGTTGTCTGTAACGGCTTGGCTAATACCGATGAGTATCCGCTAAAAATTGAAGGCAGCGAAGCGGTTAGAGTCATAGATGAATCAGACAATGTATCATTGGAAAGCTTTAACTCAACACCTTGTCACGCGGTTGCAGGCTTAGGTAACCCTTCTCGATTTTTTTCACATTTAAAGAAATTCAAACTGTCATTTGAACCGCATATCTTTCCAGACCATTTTAAGTATACCGAGAACGATATAAACTTTAGCGATGACAAACCCGTTTTGATGACCGAAAAAGACGCGGTTAAATGCACGCTCATCGCTAACGAAAAACATTGGTTTGTGCCAATCAAAGCTCAAATGACGCAAAAATTTGGGCTAACGTTATTATCATTAATAAAAGAGAAAACACATGGATAAGAAATTACTGGATATATTGGCTTGCCCTTCTTGTAAGTCGAGTTTGAAATATTTAAAAGAAGAGCAAGAATTAGTTTGTGTGCCTTGCCGACTAGCGTATGAAGTACGCGATGATATTCCCATTATGTTAATCGACGAAGCGAGAAAGCTAACGTCTGACGAGGCAAAGGCGCTTCGCTAAGCGTATGGACGGTACGTTTAAAGTTGTTATTCCCGCCCGTTATGCATCATCAAGGTTGCCGGGTAAGCCGCTATTAAAAATAGCCGATAAAGAAATGATATTGCATGTCTGCGAGAAGGCAGCACTAGCAGGTGCGGAAGAAGTGGTTGTAGCGACCGATGACAAACGTATATTAGATTGCGTAAAACAAGCTGGGTTTAATGCGGTGATGACGTTAGAGTCGCATACCAGTGGCACAGAGCGCATAACAGAGGTGGCTAATACACTCGAGTGGGTGGACGAAACGGTGATTGTTAATTGCCAAGGGGATGAACCGTTAATTCCGCCAGAACTGATTAAAAAAGCAGCAGCGGCGTTAATGGAGCAAACGACAGCGCAAGTAGCCAGTTTGTGTGCGCCGATAAAAGATGCAAAGGAAGTACTTAATCCAAATGCTGTAAAGGTTGTTAGGGATGCTAAAGATTATGCGTTGTATTTTAGTCGCGCGCCAATACCTTGGGATAGGGACTGTTTCCCAGATAATGCATCGAGCTTTCAGCAAGAACACTTCAGGCACATTGGAATATACAGTTATACTGCCGGTTTTTTAAGGCGCTATATTACTTGGCCTGCCTGCGCATTGGAGAAAATTGAGTCGCTCGAGCAACTAAGAATTCTTTATCAAGGCGAACGTATTTTAGTGCCGGCGGTGGATCAAGTGCCCGAGGCCGGTGTAGATACACAAGAAGACTTAGATCGAATTAACGACCTTTTCGCCTAATGATAAAAATTCTATTTATCTGCATGGGCAATATCTGCAGGTCACCCACCGCGCACGGTGTTTTTCGACAGCTGGTAGCTAACAAAGGGTTGTCTGGCCAAGTTGAAGTTGATTCAGCGGGTACACATGCGTATCACGTTGGTAATAAGCCCGATCAGCGCTCTATTCAAGCGGCGAGTTTGAGAGGCGTTGATTTAAGTGATTTAACAGCACGCCAATTGGATGATTATGACTACGAAGAGTTTGATTATTTGTTAGTGGCGGATAATGATAATTACCATTTGACACGTGAAGGTTGCCCGATGGAACACCGGCATAAGATTAAATACATATTGGATTTTGCTACACGCAGTACAGTGAAAGAAGTGCCTGATCCATACTTTGGGCAAGGGAATGGTTTTGAACGCGTGTTGGATTTGATTGAAGACGCCTGCGAAGGCTTGCTGGCGGACGTTGAAAAACGACTGACGGCTTAGACGTTAGTTAAGCACCAGTTGTAAAACAAACTTGCTACCAAAGTAGGCGAGCATTAAGGCGAAATAGCCGCTATACGTCCATTTAACTGCTTTTTGTCCGCGCCAGCCTAAAAAGTATTTGCCACACAACAAGGTTGTAAACAGAACCCAAGCCAGCATAGATAACACCGTTTTGTGCGCAATGTGCTGGGCAAAAACATCATCTAAGAAAACAAAACCGGTGGCAAGAGAAAACGTTAATAAGAAAAGGCCTAAAAAGACAACGCGAAACAACAAGCTTTCCATCAATTGAAGCGGCGGTAAACCGTGTATAAAACGGCTTGTTTGATGGTTATGCAATTGCTTTTCTTGGATGGATAAAAATACTGCTTGGAAGGCCGCAACGGTTAATAAACTGTACGATAAAATAGATAAGATAATGTGCGTTTGCAGCGCGGCCTCTATGTTTATAGGTTGAACGTTGACAACTGCGTTGCCAAAATTCAGCAACACAGCAGCGGCTGAAAATGGGAAAACGATAATGGCCAGCGATTCAATGGGTTGGCTTAAAGCTGAGAAGATAAATAATACGCTGATGACGAGAAACACCAGCGATAACATACTAAAGAAATCGTTAGCAATCACGTGGTTAACGCTATAGCTGTTGGCAGCCAATAGTGAATGAACCAAAACAGCAATCAACGCGCTTGAAAGAACAAATAACCGTTGTTTTTTTATGGGTGATACTTTAACTATGCTAATGGCGGCTAACCCTGCGCTTAATGCATACAGCAACACGGCAATGATGGTTAAGTTGTTAAAGACGGTGAGTGATAATAGCATTGGCATAGTGTGTCACAAAGCTGAATTGAGCAGAAGCGCTTTTGCTATGCTCTTTGAACGCGGCGCTAACGTTGATCGCCCTTTTGTCAAATGGATTGGCTTTAAACATTAAAATTCAACTGCACTAAAGACAGAGACGTGCGAAAATATGCGCGATAATTTTAAGGAATAACTATGTTTGATAATTTAACAGATCGCCTAAATGCCACCTTTAAACGGATTAGAGGGCAAGGGCGATTAACAGAAGACAATATCAAAGACACCATGCGTGAGGTCAGAATGGCCTTGCTTGAGGCCGATGTTGCTTTGTCTGTTGTTAAAGACTTTACGGACGTGGTTAAAGAACGTGCCTTAGGTCAAGAGGTGATGAAAAGCTTGTCACCTGGCCAGGCGATGCTCAAGATTGTTAACGAAGAGCTTGTCAAAATAATGGGCGAAGCAAATGAGTCATTGGACTTATCTGCAGCGCCACCGGCGGTTATTCTTATGGCCGGTCTTCAAGGTTCGGGTAAAACAACAACCGTTGCTAAATTATCGCGTTTGTTAATTGAACGACACAGCAAATCCGTGATGGTGGTGAGTGCCGATGTTTATCGCCCAGCCGCGATTGAGCAGCTGCAAACACTGGCTGCAGAAGTGGGCGCGAGTTTCTTCCCAAGTTCTACCGACCAAAAGCCAGTCGCCATTGTTAAAAAGGCGATTGCTGAAGCGAGCAAACAGTTTGTAGATGTATTGATCATTGATACCGCCGGTCGCTTGCACATTGACGGCGACATGATGGATGAAATCCGTCAGGTACATGCGGCTGCAAAACCAGCAGAAACATTGTTTGTTGTTGATAGTATGACGGGGCAAGATGCGGCTAATACGGCGAAAGCATTCAATGATTTGTTGCCGCTAACCGGTGTAGTGCTCACTAAAACAGACGGCGATGCACGTGGTGGTGCGGCACTGTCTATTCGTCAAATTACGGGCAAGCCGATTAAGTTTTTGGGTGTTGGTGAAAAAACAGATGCCTTAGAACCGTTTCACCCAGACCGTGTTGCCTCACGTTTATTGGGCATGGGCGACGCGCTTAGTTTAGTTGAAGAGATTGAGCGTAAAGTTGATAAGGATAAAGCTGAAAAACTTGCGAAAAAGCTTCAAAAAGGTAAAGGCTTTGATTTAGACGATTACCGCGACCAGTTATCACAAATGATGGACATGGGCGGCATGAGCGCGATGATGGACAAAATTCCCGGCATGGCAAATGTGCCAAAAAACGTTAAAAACAAAGTGAATGACAAAGACTTTACACGCCAAATTGCGCTGATTAATTCGATGACTCGAAAAGAAAAAATATTCCCTACGCTCATTAATGGCTCAAGAAGAAAACGAATTGCGGCAGGTGCAGGGCTTCAAGTACAAGATGTAAATAAGCTGATGAAGCAATATAAACAAGCGCAAAAAATGATGAAGAAAATGTCAAAAGGCGGTATGGCAAAAATGATGCGTGGCTTAAAAGGACAGATGGGACAAGGGCAAGGCTTCCCTTTTCAATAAGCGCTTGAGTACGGGGCTATTAAGAAATTGCAGGGAATGGTGAAAAACACTTCACCAAATCAAAAATTTCGCGTAAAATTCACGAGTTAACCCAGTTAAAATTTATAAAATTAGAATTTAAAGGAAAATAAATGGTAAAGATACGTCTTTCAAGAACCGGCGCAAAAAAACGCCCTTTCTATCACGTTGTTGTTGCAGATAGCCGCAGAAGTCGCGATGGTCGCTACATCGAAAGAGTTGGGTATTTCAACCCAAGAGCAATTGGTGGCGAAGTTCGTTTAACTATCGATACTGCACGTATTGATCATTGGGTAGGCGAAGGCGCTCAAGCAACAGAACGAGTAAAAAAGCTAATTAAAGAGGCAGCCGCCGCAGCGTAAGGTGTCTGAAGTAAGTCACTCAGAACAGCTAGGCGACGATGTTGCTTGGCTAAAAGTTGGGCATATATCGGGTGTTTTTGGTGTAAAAGGCTGGTTAAAGATTTTCGCCAATACCGATAAAAAAGAAAATATATTGTCTTACAAACCTTGGTACGTTGAACGTGGCAAAGTTCGTAAGGCCGTTAAGGTAAAAGCTGGTAAACCGCACGGTAAGACAGTCATCGTACTGCTAGAAGGGGTGGATGATAGAAATGAAGCAGAACGTTGGGTTGGCAGTGATATTTATATTACCGCTGAGCAATTGCCTGATTTAAGGAAAGGCGAGTTTTACTGGTCTGATTTAATTGGCTTGAATGTTGTGTCTATAACAGGCGAGCAGTTTGGTGTTATTGATCACATGCTTGAAACGGGTGCGAATGACGTCATTGTTGTTAAAGGCGATAGAGAAAGGCTTATCCCCTTTGTGTTAGAGCAAGTGGTTAAATCAGTTGATTTGCTTGAGCAGAAAATGGTTGTAGATTGGGACGCGGATTTTTAAACATTATGCGTTTTGACGTTATTACGCTGTTTCCTCAAGAGTTTGAACAAGCAGCATCGATGGGCGTGGTTGGCAGGGCAATCAGTAATAAATTACTGCAGCTTAAAACGTGGAATCCTCGTGATTTCACCGAAGATGCACACCGCACGGTAGATGACCGCCCGTTTGGTGGTGGGCCCGGCATGGTGATGAAGGTTGAACCGCTTAAAAAAGCGATTCAGTCAGCAGTAAAAGCAAGTGACGAACCGGCTAAAGTGATTTATCTCAGCCCACAAGGCCGTAGATTAGATCAGGATGGCGTGAAAACGTTGTCGCAGTGTTCACGACTGGTTTTAATAGCCGGTCGCTATGAAGGGGTTGATGAACGATTAATACGTTCACATGTGGACGAAGAATGGTCGATAGGTGATTTTGTTTTAAGTGGTGGAGAGTTGCCAGCATTAGTATTGTTGGATGCAGTGTCTAGAACATTGCCGGGTGTATTAGGGCATGAAGGTTCGGCAGTCGAAGACTCGTTTGTAGACGGCTTGTTGGATCATCCGCATTACACAAGACCCGATGTGTTTGATGGTGAAGCAGTGCCTGAGGTGTTGTTAAGTGGCAATCATAAAAAGATTGCAACGTGGCGTGAAAAGCAAGCGCTCGGTAAAACATGGCAGAAGCGCCCTGATTTACTGGAAAAAAAAGAATTAAGTAAGCAACAAGCGTTATTGCTTGATGAATACAAGAAAGAATTGAATAATTAAAGAGTTAAAAACTAAGGAATTAAAAATGAGTAACATAATTGCACAGATTGAAGCAGAACAAATGAACAACGACTTACCTAGCTTTAGTGCGGGTGATACGGTTATCGTAAAAGTTAAAGTAAAAGAAGGCACAACTGAACGTATTCAGGCATTTGAAGGCGTTGTGATTGCGAAACGTAATCGTGGCGTTAATTCTGCGTTTACAGTACGTAAAATCTCACACGGTGAAGGTGTTGAGCGTGTTTTCCAAACACACAGTAAATTAATTGCGGGTGTTGAAGTGAAACGTCGCGGTTCTGTTAGACGCGCCAAGTTGTACTACTTGCGTGAATTACGTGGCAAAGCAGCGCGTATTAAAGAGAAACTGTAAGTTACTCGAAACAGTTGAATTTAAGAGGCCGGTTAATCCGGCCTTTTTTATGCAAGGTGGTACGTAGTGCATAAATAAAGCTGGGTTATACTTTAACTAAATAAAGGCATTATAAGGAACGGCTTAAAGGTTTTAATTGAGTATGGATGACGATATACATTTATTTCTGGACTCTTTATGGGTTGAATATGGCCTCAGTGATAACACCATATCGGCCTATAGGTCAGACTTAAAACTGTTCAGTACGTGGCTAAATATGCGACGAAAGACACTGATGGGTTGTGAATCGTCAGATATTTCTGCGTATTTGGCTGAACGGTTAGGGCAGGGGATATCCGCCCGTTCATCGGCACGTTTCTTATCCAGTCTAAAACGTTTCTTCGTTTATGCTGTGCGCGAAGGCAACGTAGTTGCAAATCCGTCAGCCATTATTGAGGCGCCAAAGTTAGGTCGCGCTCTGCCATCAACATTATTTGAAGCGGACGTTGAGAATTTATTAAATGCGCCTGATACCTCAACAGCTCTGGGCTTTAGAGACAGGGCGATGCTGGAGTTGTTGTATGCCAGTGGTTTAAGAGTCAGTGAATTGGTTGGCTTGAAATTGACAGAGATTAATTTTCGTCAGGGTTTGGTTAGAGTAACCGGTAAGGGCAATAAAGATCGGCTGGTGCCTGTGGGCGAGGAAGCGCTGGACTGGTTGCAAAACTTCATACAGCTGTGGCGGCTTGATATTCTAGCTGAGAGGAAGACAGATTTCGTCTTCCCAACCAATCGCGGATCGGGCATGACGCGGCAAGCGTTTTGGTATTTAATTAAACGTTACGCGACGAAGGCAGACATTAATAAAGTGATTTCACCGCATACTTTAAGACACGCGTTTGCTACGCACTTATTGAATCACGGCGCTGATTTACGTGTCGTGCAGTTATTACTTGGGCACAGTGATTTATCAACAACGCAAATTTACACGCACATTGCAAACGAGCGGTTAAAGGATATTCATGAAAAGTTTCATCCAAGGGGTTAACGGCGTTATGTTTCGAGTACAAAAACATAAAACAACGTGTATGTTTTTAGCGCTTGAACGTGTCTAATAGATTTGAAATGATTAATTAAGGGTTAGAAATGAAAAAGTGGTTGTTAAGTGTTGTGTTATTTAGTTTTTTTTGCGGGGTGGTTAATGCGGACGAGGCATCAATAGCGAGTGAATTATCAAAAGTGATACCCGGTATCTCGAAAGAACAAGTGTCTAAAACGCCGGTTGATGGCTTGTACCAAGTCATTGTTGGAGCAAGGGTTATTTATGTGTCAGCTGATGGCCGTTACATTATTCAAGGTGAAATGGTTGATTTGGTTAATCGTACAAACATGACTGAAACGGCTTTAAAGCTTGCTAGGCGGTCAGAACTAGCGAAAATTGATGAAAAGAACATGATCATCTTCCCCGCAAAAGAGGAGAAACACACCATCACGATTTTTTCAGATATTGAGTGTGGCTACTGTAGAAAATTGCACGCTAAGATTGATACGTATACCGACGCGGGTATGACGGTTCGTTATCTTTTCTTTCCTCGCTCAGGCCCGAATACAGAGCCTTACTTTAAAGCCATTTCAGTTTGGTGCGCTAAAGATAGAAATCAAGCGCTAACAGATGCGAAGCTGAATAATACGGTGGTTAATAAAACGTGCGATAACCCAATTGATGAACACATGAAAATAGCTCAGGCATTTGGTGTGACAGGAACGCCTGCAATTATCGCCGATGATGGCACGATGGTGCCAGGATTCGTTCCAGCAAAAGAGTTAGCTAAACACTTAGGTTGGTAAGCTAGTTAAGGATATTCTTCAGTTGATATAGAGCGTCTAAGGCTTCTTTTGGGCTGAGTTCATCGGGCGATAGTTGTTCTATAAAACTTAGCGCTTCATCACTTAGCGGCGGGTTAAAAATATCAAATTGATCGTGTTGATTGTTTGCGACGGTCAATGTGTTTTGGCTCTTTTCCAAACTTGCTAATTTCTTGCGGGCATTTCTAATGACTGTTTTCGGCACACCGGCTAAAGCGGCGACTTGTAAGCCATAGCTTTGGTTTGCTGCGCCCTCTTTAACGGCGTGTAAAAACACAATATGTTCGCCGTGCTCAATCGCATCTAAATGGACATTGGCGGCATCAGGCGCGTGCTCCGGTAGCGCGGTCATTTCAAAGTAATGCGTAGCAAACAGCGTGAACGGCTGCGTTTTAGTGGCTAAATACTCAGCAGATGCCCAAGCCAAGGAAAGGCCATCAAAGGTGCTCGTACCGCGACCAATTTCATCCATCAAGACCAAACTTTTGTCGCTGGCATTGTGCAAAATATTGGCTGTTTCAGACATTTCAACCATGAAGGTCGAACGGCCACTTGCAAGGTCGTCCGACGCACCAATGCGAGTAAATATTTGATCAATGGGCCCAAGTGTTGCCTCGGTCGCGGGAACGTAACAACCAATGTACGCCATCAATGTAATTAAGGCGATTTGACGCATGTAAGTTGATTTTCCACCCATGTTGGGGCCCGTGATAATCAACATACGACGTTCTGCGTGTAAGTCGATATCGTTGGCAATAAACGGTTCATCGATCACATTTTCAACAATCGGGTGGCGGCCTTGTTGTATAGATAGTTTAGGCGTGTCGATTAAGGTCGGCACATGAAAGTTGAGTGTTAATGCGCGTTCTGCAAAATTAGCCAGTAAATCAATTTCAGACAGCGCTTCAGCGCAACGTTGTAGCGCTTGAAGTTGTGGCGCGAAGCCTTGTAATAATTCGGTATAGAGTTGTTTTTCATACGTTAACGCTTGGTCTTTAGCGTGCAGGATTCTATCTTCAAACTCTTTTAATTCAGGGGTGATATAGCGCTCTACATTCTTAAGCGTTTGCTTGCGTATGTAGTAATCAGGCACATTGTCAGATTGAGAACGTGGTGCTTCAATGTAATAGCCATGTACACGGTTGTAATTTAATCTAAGCGTTGCTATGCCGGAGTTCTCGCGTTCTTTTTGCTCAATGTCTAATAAAAATTGATCGGCGTTGGCGCTTAAGTTTTTAAGCTCATCAAGTTTCTCGTTGTAGCCTTCAGCGATAACGCCGCCATCACGAATCAGTACGGGCGGGTTTTCAACAATGGCTTTATTAAGCAACGTAAGTAAATCTTGGTGGTTGCCTGTTTGCAAATCCAATTGCTTAAGTCTGGGTGCATCTAATGTTTGCAAAACGCGTTGAATATCAGGCAGTGCTGATAAGGTTTGCCGCAATACAACCAGGTCACGTGGGCGTGCTGTAAGCAGTGCAATGCGGCTGGTAACCCGCTCAATATCGCCGGTTAAATTAAGCGATGTTTGTATGTCATTACTGTGATCGGCTTGTTGAAATTGCTCAATGGCTAAATAACGGTGTTTGATGGTGTTTTGATCGCGTAGCGGCAAATGTATCCAGCGTCGCAATAAACGTGTGCCCATGGTCGTTTTACAGTGGTTTAGCAAACCGAGCAGGGTGAATTTCATATTCCCCGATGGATGGTAATCCAATTCAAGGTGCTGTCTTGTTGATGCGTCTAAGGTAATAAAGTCGCTTTGCTGAACCACTTGAATGGTTTGCAGGTGCGGCAGTGTCGATTGGTGAGTGTCCTTTAAATACTGCAGTAAAGCACCGGCCGCTGTCATGGCTAAATGCATGTCTTGGCAGCCGAAACCTTTAAGGTCCTTGGTGCCAAATTGCTTGTTTAATAACCGCTGGGCGGTTTGAATGTCGAAGTGCCAACTGGCGAGTGGGCTGGTATTGACAGGCAGGGTAGCGGAACGAGATAAGTTGCTGTCTTCGCTGATCAGCGTTTCAGCGGGTTGAATACGTGCTAGCTCTGTTTGCAAGGCTGTTTCGCTATCAACTTCTTGCAGTAAAAAGCGACCACTTGAAAGGTCAACCGTGGCAAGCCCAATGTGGCCTCGTTGTTCGAAGATGGCGCACAGTAAGCTGTCTTTGTGAGAATCGAGTAACGACTCTTCAGTGAGTGTGCCGGGCGTTACTACGCGCACAACTTTTCTATCGACAGGGCCTTTAGATGTTGCAGGATCGCCGACTTGTTCGCAAATGGCAACGGATTCACCGGCCTTCAACAGTTTTGCCAAATAGCCATCAGCCGCGTGGTGAGGGATGCCACACATCTGAATCGGCGTGCCTTCAATTTGACCGCGACTGGTGAGGGTTATACCGAGCAAAGCCGATGCTTTCACCGCGTCATCAAGGAAGAGTTCGTAAAAATCGCCCATACGGTAAAACAGCAGTGTGTTTGGGTGATCAGCCTTGATGCGTAAAAACTGCACCATCATGGGGGTGTGAGTTGCTTTCCCTGCTTTCATTTATATGTGTTTTAGACTGGGTTGAACAATTTTATTATATATAAGTCAGTATTTGTGGGCATCAAAAGTCTTTTCAGTTATCTTATGTGGCGTGTCTAGAGTAGACGTTTAGAAAACACAAATCGCGTCCGCATCATAACCTAAAGGTTGGCGTTGAATAATAAAAATAAGGCGTACCCGTCTTGCCCAGAGAGATTACGATAAAGTGATTAAGATTATATTAGTCTTGCCGATATAAGTAAGGTAACCCATAAAAGCGCATGAATATTAAATGAATATCAGTCAAAAAATACATACCCCGATGATTGTGGCCCTGCTTATGGGGCTCAGCGTTTTAATAGCGACATCATTAATGAGCATCAGCGATATTTAGACAGATGTCTATCAAGCGGAAGAAGATAAACTACTCGATTACTATGCAGAAAAGTATCAAACAAAGTTAGATTTGGCTATTTCAAATGTGATTGATTTATCACAGAATGAAGCGATTATTTCATCGTTAATAGAAAATAATCGTCGTGCGGCCATTGAACGATTAAGTGCGATTATTCAATCGTTTAAAGTGCATACAAAATTTCAAAATATAAAGATTCACGTCCACGACAGAGATATTCGTAGTTTTGTACGTATTTGGAATTTAGACAAGTACGGTGATGATCTTACGTCTTTTCGAAAGACTATTGTGTCAGTTAAGCAAACTAAAAAGCCAGTCGTTGCAGTTGAAATTGGTCGGGTAGGGCTTGTTTTAAGGGGGATATCGCCAATCGTTGATAATGGCGAATACCTTGGCAGTGTTGAATTCATGCAAGGCTTAAATTCGATCATTAGAGAAGCGAAGTCTCGTGGGGTAGAAGGCTTTATTTTAATGGATGCGAAACACTTGAGTGTTGCCAAAGCGCTCGCATCTGCGCCCAAAATAAATAACCAATTCGTGTTGGCTTCAGATAGAAAGGCCCTTAACCAAAAATTGTTTGATGAGTTAAAGAGTTTAGATATCAGGAAAACAGGCACCAGCGAAAATTTCTTTTTTACCAGCACGCCCATTAAAGGCTTTAGCGGAAAAGTCGTTGGTTATGCCATTATGGCTGAAAAATTATCGAATGTTGAAGCGCTCGTTGATAAGGCAGAGTCTGCGATGACGTTTCAGCTGATCTTAATGGCGATAGTGGATCTTTGTGTCTTGCTGATTTTGTCGTATGTTGTGCGCAAATATGTGGTGCAACCCATTGAATATATTTCAGATGAATTAAAGCGTGATGATCGCATTTTAAATAAACGATTCGATTTAGATACAAAGGATGAATTGGCTGTTATTGGGGAGAACTTTAATCAATTTATAGATCAAATTAGGCAGGTTGTTTTAAAAGCTAAAAGTAATAATGAGAGTATTCAAAAAACACTTCAAGCGTATTCGTCGGTCTCAAGCGAAGCCATTGATGATTCTCAAAAAATGAGTGACGCCTTAACTGTTTCCAGTGCTGAAAGTAGCACGATAACAGAAACGACTAACGATGCAATACGGTCGACCAGAGTGGTATTAGACAACATTAGAAAATCGAATGATTTGATGAATGAAGCCAATCAATCCATGGGCGCTCTAAAAAATAGTATTGAACGAAATGTTGAAATGGAAACAGAGGTTTCGCAAAAATTACTTAAGTTATCGGATGACGTCGTACAGGTAAACAGTGTCCTGGATGTTATTACTAACATTGCGGCTCAAACCAATCTATTAGCCCTGAATGCGGCAATTGAAGCTGCAAGAGCGGGTGATCAAGGCCGTGGTTTTGCTGTGGTTGCAGACGAAGTTAGGCAACTTGCAATACGCACAACAGAATCGTTGAATGAAGCAAATAAAACGGTTAGCTTTGTTATTTCCAATATCACAGACATTAATAATGAAATGCAAAAAGGTGTTTCTGACCTATCGGCTTTGATTGATACGTCAAACCAGGTATCAACACAAATTAGTGACAATGCGGAAATATTAAACACCACGACGGGCACTTTCGCACAAGATATGGAAAGCCTTGATTTAATTGGCGAGAAAATATCCGATATTAATACGCAATTGGGCTCTTCAATGGAGTTTAGCCACCGTAATGTTAGTGCGATTAAGAGCATGGAAGATAAATATAATGATACGGTTAATACAATCAGAGAGCTTGAAAGGTTGTTGGACGAGTTCTAAATAGCAATTAGCTACTCTATTGTTGCTTTAAATCATTTGGCTTTTTTTGCCTCGCGTTAAAGGCTGTTTTGTTGCCACATCGAAGCAGTCATTCATATTGCCGCCACGTTTTTTCAACGTTGCGGCCACTTAATATCCTCTATACTGCTCAAGACATCTACATGAGAATATTTTAATGATAGATCTGCTGCATCAAGACATACAGGCATTGGTAAAACGCTTGGCAAGTAATTTGTTAGAACAAGGCCAAACACTTGCCGTTGCTGAATCTTGTACGGGTGGTTGGTTATCTAAAGTATTGACGGACCCTGCGGGAAGCAGCGCCTGGTTTTTAGGTGGCGTTGTTAGCTATAACAACTCGGCAAAGTTGAGTTGTTTGCACGTTAATGAGGCCAGCCTTTCTGAATTTGGTGCGGTCAGCGAACAGGTGGCGCATGAAATGGCAACAGGTGCCCAGCAGGTTTTTGGGTCGTCACTTGCGGTATCAATCAGCGGTATTGCTGGGCCATCCGGTGGCACAGAAAGCAAGCCGGTTGGCTTGGTTTGGTTGGCCGTTAAACAGTTAAATAATCCGCCTCATATGGTGCGCAAAGTGTTTGATGGAAACCGTGATGAGGTGAGGTCTAAGGCGGTGAAGATGGCGTTGCAGTTGTTGATCGACGCGACAACGAATTAACTGGGTATAAACTGGCGATTTCATTATGCGTAAAAGTCAGTTTGTGTGATAATTTGCGATTATTTACGATAACTTGCCTTTGCATGGAGCAGAGACGTTGAAGAGGATTAAGACAATGGATGAGAATAAGAAAAAAGTACTGAGCGCAGCGTTACTTCAAATAGAAAAGCAATTTGGTAAAGGCTCAGTGATGCGCATGGGCGATGGCAGTGCTATTCCTGATATCGAAGTGTATTCAACCGGCTCTATTGCGCTTGATATAGCGTTGGGTGTTGGTGGTTTGCCACGAGGTCGAGTGGTTGAGATTTATGGGCCAGAGTCATCCGGTAAAACAACGTTAACCTTGGAATGTATTGCGCAATGCCAAAAAGAAGGCGGCACAGCTGCGTTTGTTGATGCGGAACATGCATTAGACCCCATTTATGCTGATAAATTAGGCGTGAATATGGATGAATTATTGGTGTCGCAACCCGATACGGGAGAACAGGCTCTAGAAATTGTCGATATGCTAGTACGTTCAGGTGTAGTAGATATGGTGGTTATTGACTCCGTTGCTGCGTTAACACCGCGGGCTGAAATTGAAGGCGATATGGGCGACCACCATGTGGGCCTACAAGCACGTTTAATGTCACAAGCATTAAGAAAGTTGACCGG
This sequence comes from Cycloclasticus sp., assembly GCA_039830885.1. Classification (GTDB taxonomy): domain Bacteria; phylum Pseudomonadota; class Gammaproteobacteria; order Methylococcales; family Cycloclasticaceae; genus Cycloclasticus. The sequence continues at coordinate 39,626 of JBDOOJ010000094.1, read as the reverse complement.
TAATATTAAACGTTCAAATACGTTGGTGGTGTTTATTAACCAAATTCGTATGAAAATTGGTGTGATGTTTGGGAACCCAGAGACCACGTCAGGTGGTAATGCACTAAAGTTTTATGCATCCGTTCGTTTAGATATCCGCCGTATCGGTGCGATTAAAAAGGGCGATGAGATCATCGGTAATGAGACTCGCGTTAAAGTCGTCAAAAACAAAGTGGCGCCACCGTTTAAACAAGCGTTGTTTGAAATCGTATACGACGAAGGTATTTCACGTGAAGGTGAATTAGTCGATTTGGGTGTGAGTTTGGATTTGGTTGAAAAAGCCGGTTCATGGTACAGCTATAAAGGAGCAAAAATTGGCCAAGGTAAAGATAATGCAAAAAAATTCTTTAGAGAAAACCCAGACAAAGCGGAAGAGCTTGAAAAGAAGATTAGAGTTGAATTAATGCCTAAAAGAAAAACCTTGGAGAAATCAAAGGAAGCCAAGACAACTAAGACGAAGGACAAAAAAGCCTGAACGAGCAGCGTAAAAAGGAAATATCACGCCTAAGGTCCAGTTGTTTTGCGTTACTGTCACGGCGCGAGCATAGTCAATTTGAGTTGTTGCAAAAACTGACGCTAAAAGGCTTCGAGGCGGACGATATTGAACTGTTGCTCAAAGAATTTAGTGAGAAAAGTTGGCAAAGCGATAAGCGCTTTGCAGAAAGTTATAGTCGTTCACGGTTGCTTAAACGGTTTGGCCCGGTTCGTATACAGTACGAATTAAAAGAGCGGGGCGTAAATGCCCTGGTCGATGAGGTGTTTGAACGTACACCCGATTGGCAGCAGGTTTTAAGCGAATTACACAGTAAAAAATACGGTGCGAAAGCGCCAGAAGATATGAAAGAGCGAGCCAAAAGAACACGTTTTTTCCAACATAAAGGCTTTACGCACGACATGATTAAGCAATTATTTAATCAGCTGAGTTAATACAGGTTTTAGCGAGATGAAAAAATTAAGTACTACTGAGATACGATCAGCCTTTTTGGGCTATTTCGAAAAACAAGGGCATCAAATTGTGCCCTCAAGCTCGTTAGTGCCCGGTAATGACCCCACGTTGTTATTCACCAATGCCGGCATGGTGCAATTTAAAGATGTGTTTTTGGGTCAAGAAAAACGTGCATATACCAAAGCAACGTCGTCACAGCGTTGTGTGCGGGCAGGTGGTAAACACAACGACTTAGAAAATGTTGGTTATACCGCGCGCCACCACACCTTCTTTGAAATGCTGGGTAATTTTAGCTTTGGTGAATATTTCAAACGTGATGCGATTAAATACGCGTGGGAATTCTTGGTTGATGAGTTAGGTATACCGGCTGAAAAATTGTGGGTAACTGTATTTGATGAAGACCCAGAAGCCGCCGATATTTGGTTAAATGAAGTGGGCGTTAGCCCCGACAGATTATCTCGCCTTGGCGCAAAAGATAACTTTTGGTCAATGGGTGATACAGGGCCCTGCGGTCCTTGTTCTGAGATTTTCTATGATCACGGTGAAGACGTGGCCGGTGGCCCACCGGGTACGCCAGAAGAAGACGGTGATCGCTATGTGGAAATTTGGAACTTGGTTTTCATGCAATATGACCGTGATTCGAAAGGTAAATTAACACCGTTGCCAAAGCCGTCTGTGGATACAGGTATGGGGCTAGAACGTGTTGCTGCCGTATTGCAAGGTGTACATAATAATTACGATATTGAGTTATTCAAATCGCTGATTGATAATGCTGCCGAACTAACCAACACCAGCGACAAAACGGACACCTCGTTACGTGTATTAGTGGATCATATTCGCTCTTGTGCATTCCTTATCGTAGACGGTGTATTACCGTCCAATGAAGGTAGAGGATATGTGTTGCGTCGCATTATTCGTCGGGCCATTCGTCATGGGTATAAGCTGGATACGAAAGATGCATTCTTCCATAAATTGGTTCAGCCGCTTGTAGAGCAAATGGGCGAGGCCTACCCTGAGCTGATTGAAAAGTCAGGCACGATCAGTAATATTTTGTTGAAAGAAGAGCAGCGTTTTGCTGAAACGTTAGAGCAGGGCATGAAGTTATTGCAAGATGGGGCTAAGTCGCTAAAAGACAATGTTATTACAGGTGACGTTGCTTTTAAGCTGTACGACACGTATGGCTTTCCCGTTGATTTAACCGCCGATTATGCAAGAGAAAATGACCTAACGGTTGATATGGCCGGTTTTGAACAAGCGATGGAAGCGCAGCGTGAACGCGCACGGTCATCCAGCTCATTCACAGCGGGGCAGTCAGCGTTACCAACGCTGAATTTAACAACGGAATTTGCAGGCTACGATTCATTACAATCAAGCGCACGGTTGTTGACTATTATTAAAGACGGTGAGGAAGTGAACGCTGTTAGTGAAGGTGACAACGCTTACTTAGTACTGGATACAACGCCGTTTTATGCCGAGTCGGGTGGTCAAGCGGGCGATAAGGGTATTATTTCGTTAGAAAAGAGTTCATTTGAAGTGCTAGACGTTCAAAAACAAGGCAATACATATTTCCACGTCGGTCGCGTGGTTAACGGTGAGTTTAGCGTCGGTAATACAGTTAATGCCGACGTGGATAGTAATAAGCGCTCGGCCACCGCAGCCAACCATTCAGCCACGCATTTATTACACGCGGCATTAAGACAAGTACTGGGTGACCATGTGACTCAGAAGGGCTCATTGGTTGAGGCGAAGCGATTACGTTTTGATTTTAGTCATTATGAGCCGATTGCGAACAAGCAACTGCAAGAAATAGAGCGTTTGGTTAATCAACAAATACGATTAAACGTGGGTGTAGAAACGCAAGTAACCGATCAAGAAACGGCTGTAGCAAATGGCGCAATGGCGCTGTTTGGCGAGAAGTATGGCGATAAAGTACGTGTGTTGAAAATGGGTGATTTTTCAACCGAGTTGTGTGGTGGTACACACGTTAATCGCGTGGGCGATATCGGATTGATGAAAATTCTATCCGAAACGGGTATTGCATCCGGTGTGCGTCGTATTGAAGCGATAGCGGGTGAAGGCGCGCTAGATTGGGTGGCAGAAAGCGATGCTCTTCTGAAAAATATCGGCAAGATGGTGAAAGGAAACCGTGAGTCGGCGATAGAAAAAATCACCCAAATCCAAGATAAAAACAAAGCCTTAGAAAAAGAGCTTGAGCAGCTAAAAGGGCAATTAGCAAAAGCTGCCGGCGGCGATTTGATTAATCAGGCGGTAGAAATTGATGGCATCAACGTGCTGGCTGCTAGCATTGATGGGAGTGATGGTAAAACGTTACGGGACTTAGTCGATCAACTTAAAGATAAGTTGGGTAATGCAGCTGTTGTTCTGGCCACCGTTCAAGGTGATAAAGTAACCTTGATAGCCGGCGTATCAAAAGAACAAATTGGTCGAATAAAAGCGGGGGACTTGGTTAACGCGGTGGCTCAACAGGTGGGCGGAAAAGGTGGTGGCCGTCCAGATATGGCGCAAGCGGGGGGTAATAACCCTGCGGCATTAAATGATGCGTTAAAATCGGTCCCAGATTGGGTGAGAGCAGAGTTAAGCCGTTGATTCACACTCAACTGAAACGTAATATCCAAAGAAGTAGACAGAGATAACAATTAATTAAATTAACAGCATGACATTACACGTTCATAAATATGGCGGTACATCAGTAGGTACTGCAGACAAAATACAAAATGTTGCCCAGAAGCTCGTTGACGAAAAGAGCGCTACAGGCAACGATTTGGTTGTCGTTGTTTCAGCCATGAGTGGTGAGACCAATCGAATGACCGAGCTTGCCAAAAAAATGCAAGTGACGCCCTCGGCAAAACAAATGGATGTGCTGCTATCGACTGGTGAGCAAGTCACCATTAGCTTGCTTTGCATGGCACTAGAAGAACTGGGTCAGCGTGCGGTTTCATACACGGGTAGTCAAGTTAAAATCATTACCGATGACTCACACACCAAAGCGAGAATTGAAGATATTCATACGGATAGAATTCAGGCTGACTTAGCGCAAGGTAAAATTGTTGTTGTTGCCGGATTTCAAGGAATAACCGCAAAGGGAGCTATCACAACGCTTGGCAGAGGTGGTTCTGACACAACCGCCGTGGCATTGGCTGCCGCTTTAAAAGCCGATGAATGTCGAATTTATACCGACGTTGATGGTGTTTATACCACCGACCCAAGAGTAGAACCTAATGCCAGAAGGTTGGATAAAATCAGCTTTGAAGAAATGCTTGAAATGGCGAGTTTGGGTTCAAAAATTTTGCAAATTCGCGCCGTTGAATTTGCAGGTAAATACAATGTTCCATTACGTGTTCTATCAACCTTTGTTGAAGGTGACGGCACGTTAATTACTTATGAGGATGAGGACATGGAAAAAGCACTAATTTCAGGCATTGCGTTTAATCGCGATGAAGCAAAAGTTACCTTGGCAGGTGTGCCCGATATGCCGGGTGTTGCATCAGCTATTCTAAAACCAATTTCAGGTGCAAACATTGAAATTGACATGATCGTGCAAAATATTGCAGAAGATAAAACGACAGACTTTACATTCACGGTTCACCGTAATGATTACAAAAATACGGTGCAGATTTTACAAAGTATTTGTACAGAATTGGGCGCAGAAAAAGTTATTAGTGATGATAAAATTGTCAAAGTATCTATCGTTGGAGTAGGTATGCGCTCGCACGCAGGTATCGCAAGTCAAATGTTTAGCGCACTGGCCGACGAGGGCATTAATATACAAATGATATCGACGTCGGAAATTAAAATTTCTGTTGTTGTCGACGAAAAATATTTGGAATTAGCAGTGCGTACTTTGCATGAGTCTTTCGGTTTGTCGCAAGAATAATAGGCGCTCGATAGCTGTTTGCGTTTAACAGCTATGATAGAATAAGGCCCATAATAAGAATAAAAAACAAAACATTGGTTGGCAACGTTTCAAGGAATTGAAACAAAAAGGAAATCGTATGCTTATTTTAACGCGTAAAGTTGGAGAGGCCCTAATTATTGGAGATGATGTATCAATCATCGTGTTAGGGGTTCAAGGAAATCAAGTAAGGATTGGAGTTGACGCACCTAAAAGCGTTTCTGTTCATCGAGAAGAAATTTATAAGAAAATTCAAGATGAACAAAACAACAACAGTGGCAATAGATAACTAAAACCACTTTAAGAGGAAGTGTTTAGCTTCTTCTCTAGCAAAAAATTCCGGAGAGATGGCCGAGCGGCTGAAGGCGCTCCCCTGCTAAGGGAGTATGGGTTTTATAGCCCATCGAGGGTTCGAATCCCTCTCTCTCCGCCATTTGCCTATATAAACCAATAAGTTAGATGTGATTAAAGGGGTGGCAGAACAAACGAACTTATTAGCGCTTAATGCGGCCATTGAGGCGGCGAGGGCTGGTGAGCAAGGCAGAGGGTTTGCCGTGGTAGCGGATGAAGTTAGAACCTTAGCCAGTCGAACTCAAGGCGCGACAGCAGAAATTCAAGCTATGATTCAAGAGTTACAGCTTAAAGCGAAAGAAAGCGCGAATGTAATGAAGGAAACTAATGATCAGGATAACGCAGCGTCAGAAATGGCGAGTCAAGGGCACACTGCTTTGGACTCTATGTCCTCGATGATGGACCACGTGAAAGGGATGACGACGGATATTGTAAATTCAACGAATGAGCAAGCCGCAGCGACGGTACGCATCAATGAAAGTATCGCAAAAATTAGTGGCTATGCAGAACAGACCCAACATGCGAATAGTCAGTCGATTGCTCATTGTAAAGATCTAGAATTGGTATCTCGAAAAATGGAATCTATCGTTAAAGTATTTGTGGTTTAAATTTTTTTCCTACCAGTATCAATGCCAAGTAATAAACGTAAGGATGTATAGCCCTCGTTGCTTAACGTCCGTGCTTTAGGTGTTTTATGGCGATTAGTTCAACCATCAATAAAATATCCGTCAATATCGCGGATATGGATAGGCACTATTATCAGCAGCATGAATTAACCGTTGCCCAGCACCCGTCTGAAAATGATTTTCGTTTTATGATTCGTTTGATTGCTTTTATGACGAATGCAGATGAGCGTTTAAGTTTTACTAAAGGTTTATCCACCGATGATGAACCTGAGCTTTGGCAAAAGTCATTAACAGGTGAAATTGAACGGTGGGTTGATTTAGGCCAGCCTGATGAAAAGCGAATTCGTAAGGCATGTGGGCGTTCTAAACAGGTCATTATTTATACCTATCATGAGGGTAAGGCATCTGTTTGGTGGAAGCAGCAACGTGAGAAATTAGCGCGGTTTAAGAACTTAACGGTGTTTCACGTTGAAGCAGAAGGTGTAGAGGCGATGGTTAAGCGTACTATGTCGCTGCAATGTAGTATTCAGGATGGTGAGATGTATTTGTCGGATGATGAGTTGAATGTTGAGGTTAGGGTGCAGACTTATTTCTAACGTTTTTATTGTTCATTTTTTGCGTTGCCAAAAAACGAACCAAAAAAGGCAACCCTCTTTCCATTTTTGTTTTGTACTAAGCTTGTCCGCTAAACGTTGCAAACTCGCTATGCTCAATAGTGAGCTGAGAAGTGGCGTAATTAAAATAAAAACCTTCAATATTAACAACACGATAGCAATTTGCTAAAATACCCCCTTCGGCACTGGATTTACGTTCCAGCCAGCTTATGTAAGGAAAATAAAATGTCATCCCAAGAATACATTGTATGCGCGCTTTACCATTTTGTCCGTCTAGATAACCACGGTGCTTTAAAACAGCCCCTCCTTAAATTAATGAACCACCACGGTGTTAAAGGCACGTTACTGTTAGCTGCTGAGGGCATTAATGGCACGATAGCGGGTAAGCGCAAGGCGGTTGACCATTTATTACAGTGGTTACGAAACAAAAATGAATTCAAGAACTTGGTGCATAAGGAATCTTATGTAGACGCGCAACCGTTTAACCGCACTAAGGTTAAGTTGAAAAAAGAAATTGTGACAATGGGCGTGGAGGATATTGATCCGAACGACATTGTGGGCACGTATGTTAAACCTAAAGATTGGAATGCATTAATTACCGACCCTGATGTGTTGTTGGTAGATACACGCAATGATTACGAAGTGGCGATCGGCACGTTTAAAGGCGCGTTAAACCCCGAAACGGAAACCTTTCGTGAATTTCCTGCGTATGTAAAAGATAACTTAGATACGACGAAGCATAAAAAAATAGCGATGTTTTGCACAGGTGGTATTCGCTGTGAAAAATCCACGGCGTATTTAAAACAGCAGGGCTTTGATGAGGTGTATCACCTTGAAGGCGGTATTCTTAAATATCTAGAAGAAGTGCCGCAAGATGATACGCAGTGGGAAGGCGAGTGTTTTGTGTTTGATAATCGTGTGTCGGTTGATCATAACCTCGATAAAGGTCAATTCGACCAATGTTACGGTTGCAGAATGCCGATTACTGAGGAAGACAAACAGCACGTTCATTACCAGCAGGGTATTTCTTGCCACCATTGTTTTGATAAGACAGACGACGAACAAAAGGCGCGCTATATCGAAAGGCAGCACCAAATTGAATTGGCAAAAAAACGTGGTGAGGAGCACATTGGCGGTGAAATGAAAGAATTGATTAAACAACATCGCAAAGAGAAGGTAGATAAAAAACGTGCTGATCAAGCTAAGGCTGGGGCTTAAACAGTGATAATAGCAACAGATAAGGACCCGATAGGTGTGGCGTTATTGGACTTTTTACAATCGCAAGAAGATGCGCCGATTGCTGTAACAATGGATATTGCGGACGAAGATATTTTACCGCCTAGCTATTTTTTCAGATCGTACGAGGAATGCCCAGAGCTTGAGCAGATAGCGTTACAACAATCTGCAGGCAAAGTACTAGATATTGGTGCGGGAGCTGGGTCTCACAGCCTTTACTTGCAGAAAGAAGGGCTAGATGTCACCGCGATAGATGTGTCGCCACATTCAGTCGAAGTGATGCGTCAACGCGGCATTAAGAAGGCCGAGTTGATTGATTTTTATGATTATCAAGGTGTTTCATTCGATACATTATTATTGCTAATGAACGGTATTGGCCTCGTGCAAAATTTAGATGGGTTTGAGCGATTTTTTACCCATGCGCGAACATTGCTATCACCTAATGGGCAAATAATTTTAGACAGTTCTGACCTCATCTATATGTTCGAAGCGGAAGATGGTTCTTACGTTATTGATTTGAGCAATAAATACCACGGTGAGGTAACGTTTAATTTGTCATATAAAGATATTGTCGGTGAACCCTTTGACTGGCTTTACGTTGCCGAAGAACTGTTATTAGATGCGGCGGAAGCGAATGGTTTCAATTGTGAAATTATTAAGCAAGGGCCGCATTATGATTATTTGGCAAAACTAACAATGCAAGAACAATAAAAGTGGAGTTCAAAATGGATAATACAGAGACAACCAAAGTCAGTATCATTGATGTGAAAATGCCGTTTATTTCGATGGTGATTTTCTTAGTAAAGCTATCAATCGCTGCTATTCCAGCGTTTGTAATCATGTCGATTGTTGCGAGTATTCTATTCGCAGTTTTTGGAACGGCAGTGCATACGGGCATGATGCTTTAAAGGTTATTCTTAAAATTAGCCGTGCACCTTGTTTGGCGTTAATATAAGTACCAATAACATGAAGAATAACAAAGGTATCTAGTGCATAACGAACAAGCAACTTGCGACCACCTGGCTGAACTTTTAAGCCAAATTACGACTCATTTGGAAACATTCCAGCGTTTCGAACACCCAGATGCGGTGGCTAATATTGATAGTTGGACATCAGCACTGAGTGGCCCCGCGCCAGAAAAAGGCATTGGTGCCGAACAGGTTATTGCTGAAATGGGTGAGCATATTATCCCCAATGGCTCGCAAATTTCTAAACCGGGTTGTACCTCATACATTACAACAGCGGCAACTGACATAGGCTCAATTGCCACCTTAGCCGGCATAGTGGCATCACCTCAACGCATTGGTATAACTGCATTTAATCATTTAGAAGGCTTGTCTTTAACGTGGTTAGCAGAGATGTTCGACTTGCCAAATGGCATGCAGGGTATTTTTAGTAGTGGTGGTTCAACGGCCAATTTAATTGGTTTAGGCGCGGCACGGCAATGGGCGTTTCAGCAAATTGGTATAGATGTTGCTGCTGACGGTATACAGCGAGCTTGCCGAGTTTACGCTAGCGAACAAAGCCACCACACCGTACATCGTTCAGTAGCTGTTTTAGGCATGGGGCGTAATGCGATGGTGCATATTCCGTTAGACGATAAAATGCGCATGTCTCCCAGCGCACTGCAAAAACAACTTCAAAATGATAAGGCGTTAGGTACATTGCCGGTGGCTATTGTTGCCAACGCTGGCAGCACCAATACGGGCGCGATTGACCCCTTACAAGAAATAGGCGAGATTGCGCGTGAGCATAATATTTGGTTTCATGTGGATGGTGCTTATGGCCTGCCAGGCACACTAGATCCACAAGTACATCATTTATTTAAGGGTTTGGCGTTGGCAAATTCAATTACGGTTGATGCACATAAATGGCTAGGCGCACCTGTTGGCATTGGGGCAACGTTTGTGCGGGATTACCAAGCGTTACACGATACATTCACCCAAGGTGATGCGGACTACATAGAGGCAACGGTGGTAGACGATGAACATGTGGAAAACTCAATGGATGCAATGGGCTTTCCTTATTATGACCTTGGCGTAGAACTATCTGCGCCAACGCGTGGTGCAATAGTTTGGGCGCTAATTCGTGAAATTGGTGTTGAAGGAATGACAGCGCGTATTTGTCGTCATAATGAAATGGCACGTCGAGTCGCTGAACAAGTCAAGCAGCACCCGAATTTAGAACTGGCTTTAGAGCCTACATTGTCTATTTGCTGCTTCCGCTACGTGCACGCTAAAGCTAGCGATTTGAATGGTTTGAATAAACAAATCCACCGCCAATTAATGAAAAACGGCGTGAATATCCCAAGTACAACGATGGTGGGTGATAAGTTTGTGATTAGACCGTGCTTCTTAGGTGCTAGAACCGACTGGCATCATGCGGATGATTTAGTTAATGAAGTGATCGACATTGGTAATAATATTATGTCCAAAAGCAGTTAAAACACTAAGATAAGAAGTCAAAAACAGGAGAGTTAAGGTGGGTAAACGTCATAACAATATTTTAGAAACAATTGGTAATACACCGGTTGTGCGGATTAATAAACTAGGCCCTAAAGGCGTCAATATTTTCGCTAAAATTGAATCTTTTAACCCCATGGGCTCGGTTAAAGACAGGCTTGCACTGGGTGTTATAGACGCTGCCGAGCGCAGTGGAGAGCTGAAGCCGGGACAAACCATTGTAGAAGCAACCAGTGGCAACACAGGCATTGGCTTGGCAATGGTCTGCGCACAAAGAGGCTATCCCTTAGTTGTTACCATGGCAGAAAGCTTTAGTGTTGAACGCCGTAAGTTGATGCGTTTTTTAGGCGCAAAAGTGGTGCTTACGCCCGCGTCTGAAAAAGGAACTGGCATGGTAAGAAAAGCAGAAGAGTTAGCTGCAGAGCACGGTTGGTGGCAATCCAAGCAATTTGAAAACCCCGCCAATGCGCAAATACACGTAACCACCACCGCTGAAGAAATACTGGCTGATTTTTCAGATATCTCATTGGATTATTGGGTTACAGGTTATGGTACAGGCGGTACATTAAATGGTGTGTCGCAAGTATTAAAAGTGAAAAGCCCCAACACTAAAATAATTGCTTGTGAGCCGATTAATGCTCAGTTGCTAGGCAGTGGTATTGAGCAGGTAGACAATGAGAGCCATCCCAATTTTACCCCACACCCAATGCAAGGCTGGACGCCCGATTTTATTCCTAAACTAACCAAAGAAGTAGTGGATGGTTCGCGTATAGATCAGCTGTTACCGATTGATGGAAAGTTCGCCATTCAATGTTCAAAAGACCTCGCTCAGCAAGAAGGTATATTTGTAGGTATATCTGCCGGAGCAACCTTAGCCGGCGCGTTAAAAATAGCTGAAACGGCAGCCGAAGGAACTAATATTTTGTGTATGCTGCCCGATACAGGCGAGCGTTACTTAACCACGCCATTATTTGATGGTATATCAATCGACATGTCAGACGATGAGATGACTATGTCTCGCTCAACACCCGGTTATCAATTCTAAAATGACTGCTAAAGCACTGGCAGAGGTAGAACAAGAAATAGCAGGAAGCAATAAACAGGTCGTCATGTTTGCCTTGGAATGGTGCGAATTCTGCTGGGCAGCGATTAAAGTATTAGACGAATACGAAATACCGTATCGCACGATTAATTTGGACTCCGCAGATTACGTAGAAAATAATCGCGGAAGAGAAATGCGCTTAGCATTGAATGCTAAAACCACGTGGACGACGCTGCCGCAAATTTATATTAATAGTGAATTTATTGGTGGTTGTGTTGATATTTTTGATGAATGCAAAGACGGGACGTTACAAGAGCGTCTTAAAGCCTCAGGCATTTCTTTCAATGAATCAGTAAAAACAGATCCACTCTCGTTTTTGCCTGCTTGGTTGCATCCTCGTTAATTGTTATAGAAACAATGCGCTCAATAATTAATATAGACGAACTAAGCACAGGAGACATTGTTCTGTTTTCTGGAGTAGACGCTTATAGCAAACTGGTTAAGGTAGGCACAAATAGCAGATGGTCACACGTTGGGCTGATCGTAGAATCATCTGCTCACGACTTCTTAACGATGTGGGAATCGAGTATACGTGAAGATACCATTGATGTAGAAACAAACCTACATCGAGAAGGGGTGAGGTTGGTTTCGTTTCAAGATAGAGCGAGGGATTTTGAAGGAGACATATCTATTCGTAAATTGCAGGGTGATGTTCTAAGCGAACAGAACATCGACTGCCTTATGCAATTGATGGATGAGTTAAGAGGGCGTGAATATGAACGCAATAAGTTTGAACTGATTAAAGCCGCAAATGAAAGAGCTTTTCGTAATAAAGAGGAAGACTTGTCTTCGTTGTTCTGTAGTGAACTAGTTGCCGAGTCTTACCAACGATTAGGTTTGCTAACGGAAGAAAAGCCGTCTAATGATTACGCGCCAGTAGATTTTTCACACGATAGAATGCAATCTTTAGGAGGCGCTTTTTATCTCTCAGAGGAAATTTAATTTAGTATTGACGTTTAAGTGATATAAATAGCTAAGGAAATACAGGAGTTAGACATGTTTGGATTAACACTATCGGATTGGGCGGATTTAGCGGAAGTCATTAGTGCAACGAGTATTGTCGAAGGCTTGATATTTGGTCTCTTCCAAATTAAAAATATGCAAGAACAGCAACGTGATAATGTTGCGATTACGCTTTCTCAAACCTTTTACGACAAAGATTTTTCAGATGCGGTGACGTTATTGAAAGATGTGCCGGATGGGATTTCATTAGTAGACCTTCAGAAAATGGGTCCAGAGTATTCACGGGCGCTGTTTCTTTAGCAACGTCGTTTGAAACAATGGGATTGTTAGCTTATAAACGAATTATGCCGATAGAGTTAGTGTTTGATATGGCAGGGGGTATCGTAACTACGATCAAATCGTAAGCTTAGTCAGTGGCTCATTGATTTACGTATTGAATTAAATCAACCTTCGTTTGCCGAATGGTTTGAATGGCTAGGAGACCAAGCGAAACGTGAGAAAGCATCAAAAAACCCGGCGTATGACGCGTACCGTGATTGGCGACCTTAATGTTACGCGAATATATTAATGGTTAGTTATGTCGATTGAATCAATACAAACAATATTAGGTTGGTGTGCGCTAATAAACTATGGCTTGCTAGCCTTTTGGTTTTTATATTTCACGCTCGCGCATGAGTTGTTATACGGCGTCCATGCTAAGTGGTTTAACTTGTCTGTAGAGCGGTTTGATTTTGCCAACTATCTCTGCATGGGTTTTTTACAAATTGGGGATTATCTTATTTAATTTAACCCCTTATTTAGTATTGAAATACGTACTTTAATTGACGAGGTAAATAGGTGAGCAAGTACATCATCTCATTAGATCAAGGGACAAGCAGTAGCCGTGCCGTTTTATTTAATGATGATGCAAAAATAGTTGATATTGCTCAACGTGAGTTTACTCAATACTTCCCTAAACAAGGTTGGGTGGAACACGATCCAATAGAAATCTGGCAGTGCCAATTGGGTGTGTTGACGAAGCTATTAGCTAAAAACAATTTAACGGGTAAAGACATTGCTGCCATCGGTATTACCAATCAGCGTGAAACCACCGTGCTATGGGATAAGCTAACGGGTCAGCCAATATATAACGCGATTGTTTGGCAAGATAAGCGAACATCCGCTATGTGCGAAGCTCTTATCTGTAAGGGTTTGGAGCCGGTTATTCGTGAAAAAACAGGGTTACTGATTGACGCGTATTTCTCTGGCACAAAAATTGAGTGGATATTGGATAACGTTGATGGTGCTCGCGAGATGGCGGAAGCGGGTGACTTATTATTCGGCACCATTGACACGTGGTTAATTTGGAATTTAACCAAAGGGCAGGTACATGCGACAGATTGTTCAAACGCATCGCGAACCATGTTGTTCAACATTAATACGGCCATTTGGGATAATGAGTTGCTCGAAGCGTTAAATATTCCTAAAGAGATTTTGCCGACAGTTAAGGACTCCGATGCGCACTTTGGCGACTATAGGCTTGATGGAATCAATATCCCCATTAACGGTGTGTTGGGTGACCAACAAGCGGCGTTGTTCGGCCAACTTTCATGGGACAAGTGCGAAGCCAAAAATACCTACGGCACCGGCTGTTTTATGTTGCTGAATACAGGCGATGAACGTGTCAGCAGTGATTCAGGTTTATTAACAACCGTCGCTTGGCGACGTGACAATAAAATAACTTATGCGCTCGAAGGCAGCGTGTTTATCGCAGGCTCTGCTGTGCAATGGCTGCGCGACGGCTTGCAAATTATTGATAGCGCAGAAGAGACCGAAGCGTTGGCCAATGCAGCGAATGATGACGATCACGTGGTGGTTGTGCCCGCTTTTGCAGGCTTAGGCTCGCCGTATTGGGATATGGATGCCAGAGGCGCCGTGTTTGGTTTGAGTCTTAGTTCAGGCAAAGCCGAGCTGGCACGAGCCACTTTGCAGGCTATCGCCTTGCAAACCTACGATGTGTTGATGGCGATGGAAAAAGACAGTGGCCTAACGCTTCAAGCATTAAAAGTAGATGGTGGCGCCATTGCTAATAATTACCTGGCACAGTTTCAGGCAGATATATTGGGCATAACCATTGAACGCCCTCATAACTTAGAATTCACCGCGACGGGCGCAGCCTATCTGGCCGGGCTAGGTTCAGGTTTTTGGACAGAGGCGTTTATTCAGCAACAAGGCGAGATTGAATGTGAGTTCGTAGCGACTATGTCCATTGAGCAACGCGATACCCACATTAGTCGCTGGAAAAAAGCCATTGCAAGAACGAGAGGCTGGCTAACTTAATACTGTTAATTTAAGTTTTCTTCTATCTCCATCAGTAACTGTTCAATCACACGTTTAGATTGAGTGAATAGCGGTTTGGCAGCCGAATCACTTGAAACAGCTCGATAGAACGGGCTATCTTTACATGAATCATCAAGATGTGAGGCGAATAGGTTGGCGAGTTCGGGTGTTATTTCAGGGTGAAACTGAATAGCAACGACGCGATTGTCATAGACAAACCCTTGGTTTTTACAAGCTTCGCTAGAGGCTATTCTTTTTGCACCAGATGGAATATCAAATGTCTCCCCGTGTGAGTGGAATAACGTCATTTCTTGGTTAAATATATTGGCTAAAAACGTTTCATTAACATCTTTTGATGGCGTTAATTTGTGCCAACCAAATTCAAAATATGTATTGCTAGTAACCTTCGCACCTAAAACCTTAGCCACTAACTGAGCACCAAGGCAAACAGCTAAAATCAATTTTCCGGCATCAATAACCTCTTTAATAAAAGCCTGTTCAGCGATTAACCAAGGGTGTTTTTCTTCGTCATTTGAACTCATCGGTCCGCCCATAATAATGAGCCAGTCAATGTCCGAAATGGGTGGTAAGGTGTGGTTTTCGAAGACGTTGGTATGAGTGACCTCATGAGAGCTCGCTTCTAAGTACAGAGTTATACCGTGCTTAATGGATAAATGAACATGGTGTAAAACGTGTATATTCATATGTCTGATGAGGTGAATATTTAGTTGATATTTAAGGCTAATACTAGCATGATAATTCGTACACATTTCAGTATATACGTGGGCTTTTAATGACGAGTAATTTAGATGACTTAGTACAGGCGGGTCGTGTGCATCGCACGGTTTATACGGATGAAAAAATCTTCTTGCTTGAACAACAAAAAGTATTTGGTGAAACCTGGGTCTATTTGGCGCACGCCAGCGAAATTGCCGAGCCCAATAGCTTCGTTGCCAGAAAAATGGGTTTGCGTTCCGTTATCGTCACTCGGGATAAAGAGTCTAAGGTGCATGTATTATTGAATAGATGCACGCATCGAGGCGCGACAGTTTGTCGTGAAAAAAAGGGCGATAAAACACTTTTTTTCACATGCCCTTATCACGGTTGGACATTCCGCAATACAGGCGAATGTACCGCCATTCCACATGAAGATGCCTACGGTGAAAACTTCAATAAAAATAGTTTCAACCTAAAACGAATTTCTTATGTGTCGGAATACAGAGGGTTTATATTTGCTACGTTGAACTCTGAAAAAGGCAAAAAAGGAATTAAAGACCACTTGCAGTCAGCGGCAGGCCGCATTGATGAGTGGATAGATCATAACGGTGGCGATCATAAGGCGATTAGAATCAGTGGAGCACAACAATATACCGTGCACGCGAATTGGAAATGTTTGTACGACAACGCAGGCGATGGTTACCACCCTGAGTTTTCGCATCAGTCATTATTACAAATGACGCAACAGCGATATGGTTCAGGAATGGATTTAGACTACTTCGCTGGTGGTATCGATTCAACTCCCATGTATTCGCAAGATATAGGTAATGGTCATACGTTTTTAGATCAGCGCCCTTGTATGTACGAAGCCTCGGCCTTTGACAGGCAAAGGCCGCAGCCGGGTCGTGAAGCGATTGTCGAGCAATTAACCGCAGAGGTGGGTGACAAAAAAGCACGCGAGTATTTTGAAATGGCGACGGGTGCGGGAATGAATTTAAATATCTTCCCGAACTTATTATTTATAGGTAATCAGCTGCAAGTGATAACGCCATTGTCGGTGGGGCTGTCTGATATGACGTGGTATTCAACAACTATAGATAATGTGCCAGCCGCCGTTAATACGTTGCGAATACGCACGCAAGAGGACTTTACCGCCTTTGGCGAACCAGACGACACGTCAAACTTTGAGGCCTGTTTTAAAGGCATGCAAGAACGCGAAATTGATTGGATAGATATCAGCAGGCATTTGCACACGGGTGTGGATAAAACAGATGAAAATGGCGTTGTAACGTCGGTTATTTCATCCGATATTCATATGCGAGCTTACTATGCTGAATGGAAAAAACTGATGCAGTCTGACGATGAATCTTCATTAGGGTAAATCAGTATGACTAACAAAAATAACACAGGCCAAGATTCTTATTACTTAAACGATGCCTTTTACGATCGCCTTATGGCGTTGAATGAAAGTTGGGCATTAGAGGGTGCTGCGCCATCAGCCATTACAATGGAAGATAAGCAAGCATGTGAATCGCTAATATTTACTGAGGCACGTTTGGCTGATGATTTGCGACTAGAGCAATGGCTGGATTGCTATAGTGACCAATGCGTTTATTGGATTCCCAGCAGCTACCCTGCGGTAGACCCACGGCAAGAAATCACCTTGGAGTTTCATGATAAACGTCGTTTACAAGACCGTGTGGCACGTATTAGAACGGGTGTGGCCTATTCGATGGTGCCGGTTATTCGAACGCGGCATGTATTAGGGAATGTTGAATATTGGCAAGGTGCTGAGAATGAAGTACAGGCGAGAGCCAGCTTTATTATCGATGCTTTGTTTGAAGGCAAACACAGGGTTTTATCGGGTTGGGTAGGGTATTTATTGGTTAGTGAAGCGAAAGAATGGAAGATTGCGGTTAAACAAATCAACTTAATAGATGCAGACTGCCTGCAAGAGAACAATACGTTTTTCTTGTAGTGCTAATTTAATGGTGGGGAAGGTATATGAGTAATGAAAATATTGTGTCATCAATCGGGTTAGATAACTTTATTGCCAAACATGGGCTCTGGAGTGACATCCAAAAAACGGCAGCTAAAACGTTAATTAAGCGCTTAAAAACAGATGAGATTAAATATGTTCGTGTGACGTATTGTGACCAGCACGGTCTAACACGCGGAAAAATGTTGCCCGTTAAACAGTTTGTCTCGGTGCTTAAAAATGGCTTGGCAAGCACGCATGCAATTTTTGCGATGGATTCCGCTAATAATATTTTCTTGCCGGTCTTTAGTGAAGATGGTGGTTTTGGTAATGCCGAGATGGGTGGAGCGGGGGATATGGTGATGGTGCCAGACCCAACCACATTCAGACTGTTGCCTTGGGGTGATCATACCGGTTGGGTACTGTCCGATTTATACCTGAAGTCTGGCGCGGTGATGCCCTTTTCACCAAGAGAGATTTTGGCAGAGCAACTTAACTCCGTACATAAAAAAGGTTACGAGTTGCTGATTGGTTTGGAAGTGGAATTCCACGTGTTCAAAATTGATGATGCGCACCTGACTATGGAAGCATCAACCCAACCTGCCCAGCCACCGAGCGTATCGCCATTAGCACATGCGTACCAATATCAAGGCGAACAAAATTTAGATGAAGTAGCGCCTTTAATGGAACTATTTCATCAACACTTAACCGCGTTAGACCTGCCTATTCGTTCGTTAGAAGACGAATGGGGCCCTGGCCAATGTGAAATAACCATGGAACCCCTGCCAGCCATGCAAGCCGCAGATGCCATGGTGTTGATGCGTTCAACACTTAAGCAATTGGCGCGCCGTAACGGTTATTTAGTGACCTTTATGTGTAAGCCGGCATTACCCAACGTGTATTCATCTGGCTGGCATTTGCATCAATCGCTAGTTGATTTAAACACGGGTAAAAATATGTTCGCAACCACAAAAAATGGCGAGCTGTTATCTTCAGTAGGCAAGCAATATGTGGCAGGTTTAATAGAACATGCACGTGCCTGTACAGCATTTTCCAACCCAACAATTAATGGTTACAAACGGATGAATTCTAACGCACTAGCTCCGAATCGTGCAGTTTGGTCTGTTGACAACAAAGCGGCGTGTTTCCGGTTAGCGAATGCGGGTGACCCATCAGTACATATTGAGAACCGTTCTGGAGAACCAGCAGCTAACCCGTATTTGTTTTTTGCCTCTCAATTAGCGGCAGGAATGGATGGAATCAATAAAAAACGTGACCCAGGCCCACCGTTAAATGATCCGTATGCCCAAACAGATAAAACACCGTTACCAGCTAGTTTAATGGAAGCAATAACGGCCTTAGACGAATCAGAGTTACTGAGAGATACCATTGGCGATACTTATATCGGCTATTACTTAAGCCTGAAACGACATGAAATTCACCGGTTCTTATCAACGGTAACGGACTGGGAACATAAAGAATATTTCGAGCGTTTTTAGCCTAGCCAGTTTAAAGGCAAAAAAAAGCCTACTGGAAAGTAGGCTAAAGTAGGTTGTTAAACCTGAGGGGGTCGGGTTGTCTTGAGAACTACCTAACACTTTTCAATATAGGCCAATTAAAGCTTTTGTCTAGGAAGATGGTTGAAAAAAGTGAGTATGCGCATTTTATAAAAAAATACAAGCGAACTTCAATGCGTCTCTTTTAATCTAAAGTCAAATTAAACCGCGCCCAATCCAAGTTCTTCATTTGAATGCAGTAAAATAACGGCTTAATATTACTGACGACCGTATTAAAAAATGATGAATAATAAAGCTGAATTAAGTGGAAAGCCTTTATCTTCCACTTTAATGAAACTTATGCCCTTTGGGCGCAAAGCTGAATTGTTGGCCCCGGGCGGTAATGTTGAGGCTATTAAGGCCGCTATCGTTGCGGGTGCTAATGCCGTGTATTGCGGCTTAGACATGTTTAACGCACGTAACCGCGCCACGAATCTTTCCTTTGATGATTTGTGTGGCGTTGTTCGGTTGGCTCATCAACACGATTGCGAGGTGTTTTTAACACTTAACGTAGTGATTCTTGAGCAAGAAATGCCGGCGTTAATAAGGCTGCTCAACAAACTGGTTAACATCAATTTGGATGGGGTTATTGTTCAAGACTTAGGCGTGTTTAACCTTGTTAAAAAACATTTCCCGACACTCAATTTACATGCCTCCACACAGTTAACAACGCATAACGAAGGGCAAATACAGTTCCTTGGTCGCATTGGCGCAACCCGCGTTAATTTATCGCGTGAGTTGAATCTACAAGAAGTTAAAACGCTAACAAGCTGTGCGCATAATCATGACGTATTAACAGAAGTGTTTGTGCACGGGGCGTTGTGCATTGCATTTTCTGGTCAGTGTTATTCAAGCTCGGTGAGTGTAGGTAATTCGGGCAATCGTGGGCGTTGCAGTCAAGCCTGTCGTGATGAATACGAAACCACCGCAACGGGCAATAAATTCCCGCTAAATTTAAAGGATAACTCAGCCTATTTTGACTTACCTGAACTGCTGGATGCCGGTGTCGATTCGCTAAAGATAGAAGGGCGCATTAAAGGCGCGCATTACGTTTATACCGTGGTGGATAGTTGGCGCAAACAGATGGATAAATTTGAACAAACAGGGCAACTGTTGGCGGATGATTCAAATTTACATAAAGTCTTTAACCGTGATTTCACCAACTCGTTTTTAAAGGGTAATCTAACGAAAGACATGTTTATAGATAACCCGCGTGATCACAGTGTTCAACACGCGGTAACAAAAAGCCAAGCCGTCTCTATTCCGCAAATTCACAAAGCAAAGCAGAGCTTGTATGACGAAAGAAATACATTGGGTGATGAATTAGCCGACAAAATTAAAAACCTAAGCATAGCCAAGCAACAATTAACGTTGAGTTTTTCTGGGCAGCTTAACGAGCCCTTAGTATTAACTCTGCAAGTAACAAGTAGTAACGCGTTAGATGCGACGCATGTGATTAAATCCAACGAGCTATTAAAAAAAGCAACGCAATCAACGCTAGACCCAGCGGCCATACAAAAACGTTTTAAAGGCTTTAACAATGCGCGTTATGCTATGGAGTCGGTTAATTTTGAAAACTTGGCCGATAACTTAAGCCTTCCCTTTAAAGAGCTAGCAGACATAAAAAATAAAGCAGCCTTCATACTGAATGATTCTATTGAAGTAGTCGCTAATGTGGATGTTCCAGCGCTGGTTAGTCATCCAAAAATGCATGCGGATAATCAACCCTCTATGTCCATTCTAATAGCGGATGAAAAAGACCTGAATTTGTGTGATGTGACAGATGCCGATATCTACTTTAAATTGCCGGAAAGCTTCAAAAAAGACTGCACTAAATATATTGATTTGCTGCAACAAAATCCGCGATTAACCCCTTGGTTTCCAGCGGTGCTTATCGGTAAGGATTATTTAGAAGCCGTAAAAATTCTTGAGCTAGTAAAGCCCAAACGGATCGTTAGCAATAACATTGGCATCGCCCATAAAGCCTTTGAAATGGGAATAGATTGGATAGCCGGGCCGTTTTTAAATACCACCAATTCGTACGCTTTGCTAACGTTACAAGAAGAACTTAATTGTGCGGGTGCTTTTATTTCTAACGAGATAAATCAAATGCAGATTAAAAAAATATCGAGGCCTAAAAACTTCAAACTGCTCTACAGTATTTATCACCCGATTTTAATGATGACTAGCAGGCAATGCTTCTTCCAACAAACGGTGGGTTGCAAAAAACCGAGCATAGAAGATGGCTGCATGCTCAAGTGCCAAAAGGCCACCACCATCACCAATGTAAAAGGCGTGTCATTCGCTATTGATAAGCAGAAAGGCGGCTACCCAAGTATTTATAACGATGAACAGTTCTTGAATGTAGATATCGTCAACGACCTATCTGAAAAGTTTGATGAATTTTTTATCGACCTAACCAACATAGGCGCAGGGTCAAAAGCAGAGCAGAACAAAGCACAGCTTATAGAACACTTTGAACAAATAATAAGCGGGCAAAGCAGCGCGAAGGAACAGTTAAATCAAATGGTGCCGTTGTCCACAATGGCGCAGTACAGGCAGGGGTTGTAGTTCTGTTTAGGCTATGAGCTTACCCATACTCTACTCCTTGCAAAATTGCCCCTACGCCATGCGCGCAAGGCTCGCAATTTTATTAGCAGAGCAGACAGTTATGCTCCGCGCTATTACGATGACGAATAAACCAGCCCACATGTTAACCATGTCACCTAAAGGCACCGTGCCTGTTTTAATATTGGAGAATGGTGTTGATGTTTTAGATGAAAGCCTAGACATCATGCTCTGGGCTCTAAAACACAATGATCCTGAGAACCTACTATATTCTCAAAAGCCGGAATGTTTAAAAGAAATGCTGGCAATCATTGAAGAAAATGACAAACAATTCAAACCAACACTAGAACAATATAAACGCGCCAAACGTTACCATAAAGATGATGAAGAACATTGCCGGCAGTTATGCGAACCGTTTGTTCAGCGACTAGAGACTCGTTTAACACAACATGAATTCTTAATGGGCTCAACGCCCAGCATGCTGGATTATGCATTGCTGCCCTTTATTCGGCAGTTTTCTAAGGTCAATCGACAAATATATTTACAGGGCCCTTATACGCATCTACAAACATGGTTGAATCGACATTTACAAAGCCGACTGTACTCAAAAGCTATGTTCAAATACCCGTTGTGGTTAGATGAACATCAAGAATGCATATTGGGTGAGTAATATTATTACTGCTTCTCCCGTTGAATTTTAATAGGTAAGCGCACTATATGGCAATTTCTGAGCGTCCCTCAAAGCTGAGTTTACCGCAGATTAATCCCGGTGTTGCCACCGTGCTGGAATACTTGATTATCAAATTCCCCACTATTGATGCCAAGGTTTGGCAGCAGCGAATAGCCGATGGCAAAGTACATTGGCACGACGGATCATTGATCACCGCGCAATCGTCATTTCAACCGCAGCAACGAGTCTACTATTATCGAGAAGTTGAAAGCGAGCCCAACGTCCCCTTTAAGGAAACTATTTTATTCCAAGACCAACATATTTTAGTGGCCTATAAACCCCACTTTCTAGCCGTCACCCCCGGCGGTAGGTATGTGAATGAATGTTTGCAAACTCGCTTACAACGCAGCACCGGCATTAAGGCGTTACAAGCGTTACATCGTTTGGATAGAGTGACGGCAGGGTTGGTGATGTTCTCTGTGAATCCAGGCACTCGGCATTGCTACCATCAATTATTTGAAAGGCGGCAAATACACAAAACCTATCAGGCTATTGCCAAAACTAGTGGCGGTGAAAGTATTGTTGGTCAGGAGTGGGAAGTTAAAAACCGAATCGTGCAAACCGAACCACACTTTTGTATGCGCGTGACCGAGGGCAAAGCCAATAGCCATTCTGTGATTCGATGCGTACAACAATCAACTCAACATGCGTTATTTGAATTAAACCCCATTACGGGTAAAACGCATCAGTTACGCGTGCACATGCAAACACTGGGCTGGCCCATATTGAATGATAAATACTACCCGACATTACAGCCGGAATCGGCGGATAACTATTCAGCACCCTTGCAGTTACTAGCAAAAGAGCTTCAGTTTATTGATCCAATCACTCAAGAGGCTAGGTGCTTTAGTTGTAACGATAACTTGTCGTTGGAATAGGGGAATATGCAGCCAAGCTTCTTAGTTATAAAAGAGCCATTTACTTATTTATAAAAGGCTTCAACAGTTCCTTTTAGCTTTATCAGCAGCGGTTGTCCTCGGCGATCCAACAATTTAGGAGAAGCAATTTTCACCCAGCCTTCACTGATGCAATACTCCTCGACATCGGTACGTTCCTTACCGTTGATTCTAATGCCAATATTATGTTCGAAGATTTCCGCCACATGGTGTGGGCTACGAGGGTTGCCCGACAGGCGATCAGGTAAAGAGGGTCGTGATTTAGTGTCGTTCATAATAATGCTCTGAATTAAATAATAAGTGGGCTATTGTAGGCAATCTATTAAACGGTTGGCTTAACTGTTTGGGATTTAAAAAAGCTTCCACCTTTTAGTCTCACTTGGCGGGTTTCTTTTAGCCACTTAAGGTGGTTAGGGTTTTGGTGAGTTGCTCTTTTGGTCTACAGAACGTAGGTGAGAGGCGTGAGCAGGATCGAAAAACGTTGTAAGAAATGAAGGGTTGAAGCTTTGTTTTGTTGCTCTTTACTTATTCACCGCTATCGATGCATGTATCTTTATCGATTTGATCTTCTTCAGTGTCCTTACCTAATTTTTTAAGGCGTTTTTCTTCCTTTTTTTTCTTTTTTGCAATTTCTTTTTGACGTTTTTCGAACGAGTAATTAGTCTTTGCCATTAGTATTCTCTTACATTAATTTAATTGTGGTTAATAGTAGAAATAAACCTATAACGCATCAAGAAGGGGCGCGCGATTGAGCGTACCCCTACTTAATTTGTTATGTATTGCAGACTAAACGGCAACCACTTTATTTGCACAAGGGCCTTTTTGACCTTGACCAATTTCAAATTCAACAGACTGGCCATCATTTAATGATGCGTATCCACCGTCCGTTTGAATTTCTGAATGATGAACAAATAGATCTTTACCGCCATCTTCAGGTGTAATGAAACCGAAACCTTTGTCGGCATTGAACCACTTAACTGTACCTTTACTCATTTTGTTTACTCATGTTGTTGGTGAAATTTAAAAAATTATATTCGAATTCACCGGTCCGAATATAAAGTGATAGGTTTAGATAGAGATTGTACAACGCGAAAACCGAGACAGGCCACAGTTTTCGAAAATTTAACGGCTTACCTGTGCTTTTCGCTATTTTCTCACGCCTTAATGCGTTATCTATAAGTATTTTAACACTTTTATACGGAAGTTAAAATAATCAGCCTTGGACTATCCGTTACGTCATCGTCACTAACTCTTCCGCATTCGTCGGGTGAATAGCCACGGTATCGTCAAAGTCTTTTTTTGTTGCGCCCATTTTAATAGCAACCGCGAAGCCTTGTAATATTTCATCTGAGTCTTGTCCAAATAGATGGCAACCAACGACTCTTTCTTCTTTACCAACAGTGACTAATTTCATGGTGGTGGGCTGTTTGGTTGATGATAGCGCTTGGGTCATCGGGTTGAAGGTGGATGTGTAGGTTTTTACATCGCCCGGGTATTGTTCGTTGGCTTGTTGTTCTGTTAAGCCAATGGTGCCTATAGCGGGATGGGAGAATATAACGCTGGGTACTAAGTTGTAGTCTAGTTTTCTATCGCTTTGGCCGTTGAATAAACGGTCACTTAGGCGGCGTGCGGCTGCAATGGCAACAGGTGTTAAAGCAATTCTGCCGGTTACATCGCCCACGGCAAAGATATTATCTTGTGTGGTTTTTTGCCATTCGTCGGTTTCTATAAAGCCACGGCTGTTGGTACTGAGGCCTGCATTATCAAGTTTTAAAGACTCTGTATTAGCGTGTCGCCCAATAGCCCATAGTATTTCATCAAACTCGCCATCTATAGCGCCATTTTTGGTATGAATAGTAAGTTTGCCGTTGGCGTTCTTTTCAATGGACGTTGGGGATGTGTTGGTTTCTAGCTGAATACCTTGGTGTACCATTGCTTTGGCTAGTTCGGTGCCTAACATGCTGTCGAACTGCCTTAGCGCGTGATCACCACGAATCACTAGACTAACTTGTGTGCCCAAGGCTTGAAATACGCCAGCCAGTTCAACAGCGATAAAGCCCGCGCCAATAACAGCGATCTTTTTTGGTTGTTGTTCTAACTCAAAGAAACCATCGGAGCTGATGCCGTATTGCGCACCGGGAATATCGGGAACGGATGGTTTGCCACCGGTCGCTATCAGGAAGCGTTCAGCGGTGAACTGTTTGTCGCCGACTTGAATGGTGTGTTCATCAATGAACGTGGCAGTGCCTTCAATGCTAGCTACATTGCTTTTATTTAAGTTATTAGCGTAAATACCGTTTAAACGGAGTATGTAGGCGTCTCGCTTTTGTTTGAGTTCGTTCCAATTAAAACTATTCAGTGAGGCATCAAAGCTGTAGTTTTTTGCCGCGCGAATAGTATCGGCTGTATTAGCCGCGAACCACATAACTTTTTTTGGTACGCAACCGACATTAACGCAGGTTCCGCCCAAGCGAGCTTGTTCAATAACGGCGCATTTAGCGCCGTAAGAGGCAGCTCTGTTGGCGCCAGCAATGCCGCCACTGCCACCGCCAATTGAAATTAAATCGTAATCATATTTCATATTAATCAGATAGTTATGTAATTTAGTTAAAGTAAAATATTTTCTAAAATTTTGTTATATGTGACTGATAATTTATTTAAATCATTGATGCTGACACATTCATTTATTTTATGAATGGTTTCGTTAATAGGGCCAAGTTCTATCAGTTGTACGCCATAGGGGGCAATAAATCGGCCGTCCGATGTGCCGCCGCCAGTGGAGAGTTCAGGCGTTATGCCGGTAACGTCTTGCACGGCTTTTTCAACCGCATGCGTTAATTCGCCACGTTCGGTAATAAACGGTAGGCCGGACAGTTGCCACACCAGTTCATAATTATCAGATTGTTGATCGATAATATGGGTGACGCGACTTTTTATGACTTCGGGTGTCAGCTCACTTGAAAAACGTAAATTAAAGATTAGTTTTAATTCACCAGGTACGACGTTTGTTACCCCAGTGCCGGAATTGACGTTTGATATTTGAAAGCTGGTAGGCGGGAAATAGTCATTGCCTTCGTCCCAAACTTCAGCGGTTAAGCCAGAGAGAATAGGCGCTAATGCATGAATAGGGTTTTCAACTAATTCGGGGTAAGCAACATGGCCTTGTTTACCAATGAGCGTTAAGTAGCCATTAATGGACCCACGGCGACCCACGCGTACCATATCACCAAAGGTTTTATGGCTAGATGGCTCGCCTACAATGCAGTAATCAATATGTTCACCGCGTGCTTCTAACGCTTCCATCACTTTTACTGTGCCATTGGTTGCTGGGCCTTCTTCATCACTGGTGATTAAAAAAGCGATAGAGCCTGCATGACTGCTATGTTCGCTAATAAACGTGTCACAGGCAG
The DNA here is from genome assembly GCA_039830885.1 of Cycloclasticus sp. Taxonomy (GTDB): domain Bacteria; phylum Pseudomonadota; class Gammaproteobacteria; order Methylococcales; family Cycloclasticaceae; genus Cycloclasticus. The sequence goes on along the minus strand of JBDOOJ010000094.1, from coordinate 13,200 downwards.
TCATCATGGCCGCCAGGCTGCCTTTCATGTCGGCTGCACCACGGGCGTAAATCAAGCCATTTTTAATAGTGGGTTCAAACGGTGGGGTATTCCATTCATCCAGTGGCCCAGTGGGTACTACATCGGTATGGCCGGCAAAAGCAAACAGCGGTGGCGTGTTACCACGGCGCGCCCAAAGGTTTTTAGTGTCGCCAAAGTTCATCCACTCGATATTAAAGCCGCGTTGTTGCAGGTAGTCGGCCATTAAGTCCATGCAACCAGCATCTTCAGGCGTTAGTGATACCTTTTTAAGTAGCGCTTGGGTTAGTTCAAGTGTTTCGCTCATGATTCCGTAAACAATTGTTTATATGCGGTGTCAGAAAACCCTAATTCAAGAGCGTTTCCAGTGTCGAGAATAGGGCGCTTAATAATTGCTGGGTTTTCAAGCATAATTGCTACCGCGGTTTCTTTGCTGATGGCTTCTTTAGTTTCTTCTGGCAGTTTACGCCAGGTTGTGCCGCGTTTGTTAAGCATGGCTTCCCAACCTAAAGACGATTCAAGAGACGATAATAGATCGTCCGTTAAACCATCTTGTCGGTAATCATGGAAAGTAAACTCGACACCATTTGCGTCCAGCCATTTTCTGGCCTTCTTAATGGTGTCGCAGTTTTTAATGCCATATATAACGATGGACATATTAATCCCTTAATAAGTCGTTTAAGCCTGTTTTGCTGCGGGTTTTTTCATCAACCGTTTTGATGATGATGGCTGCGTATAAACTGTGCGTGCCATCTTTAGAAGGCAGGTTTCCTGGAACAACTACTGAATAAGGAGGAACGCGACCGAACATGGTTTCGCCCGTCATACGGTTGTAAATTTTCGTGCTTTGGCCAATGTAAACGCCCATTGAAATAACCGAGCCTTCGCCAATAATGACGCCTTCAACCACTTCAGAACGAGCGCCGATAAAGCAATTGTCTTCAATAATGGTTGGGCCAGCTTGTAGTGGTTCTAATACGCCGCCAATACCAACGCCGCCAGATAAATGTACGTTTTTGCCAATTTGCGCGCAAGAGCCAACCGTTACCCAGCCATCGACCATCGTGCCGCTGTCAACATAAGCGCCGATGTTAACGAATGATGGCATAAGTACCACGTTAGGTGCTATGTAGGAGCCAGCGCGAACAACGCAACCCGGTACCGCGCGCATGCCGCCTTTTTTAAAGTCTTCTTCCGTGTAGTTAGCGAATTTAGTGTCTACTTTGTCGTAGTAACGATTTTCATCGCCGCCACCTTCCATAAGGCGGTTATCGTTAATTTTGAATGACAGTAGAACTGCTTTTTTCAGCCATTGGTTTACTACCCAATCGCCATCTTTTTTCTCGGCTACACGGCCTTCGCCGCTATCTAGCATGGCCAGGGCTTGCTCTACCGCGCTGCGTATTTCTGCTGATACGGTTTTAGAGTCAAAATCTGCACGGTTATCGAAGGCTTCGTTGATGATGTTTTCTAGGTTAGACATGGTTTTTCCTGTGTTAATTAATTTGAATTAGAGTGATTGAATAAATTGTTTGATTCGGTTGGCGGCGTCTACGCACTCCTCAAGCGGGGCGACTAAAGCCATACGAACGTGATTTTTCCCTGGGTTCCCTTGTGGCGTGTCGCGCGATAAATATTGACCGGGCAATACGGTGATGTTTTGTTGTTCGAACAATTTTTGTGCGAACAGGTCATCAGCTATAGGCGTTTTCGCCCATAGGTAAAAACCGGCATCGGGTCTATTGAGTGCCATGCTATCACCAACTATGTCGATAACTTGAGTAAACTTTTCTTGGTACATTTTTCTATTAAGGGCCACGTGTTCTTCGTCTGACCACGCGGCAATGCTAGCGTATTGGCTAGGGACAGGTATGGTGCAGCCGTGGTACGTTCGGTAGCGTAAATATTCGCTGATGATGTTAGGGTCGCCCGCGATAAAGCCTGAACGTAAACCGGGTACGTTAGAGCGTTTTGATAAGCTGTGGAAGACCACGCAACGAGAAAAATCTTTGTTGCCCATCGCAGCACTTGTTTGCAATAAACCGGTTGGTTTTGTGCCGTTGACAGGGTAAATTTCTGAGTAGCATTCGTCTGCTGCTATAACAAAATTATAACGGTGTGCCAGTTTAATTAAATACCGCAATTGCGTGTTGCTGTGAATAGCGCCGCTGGGGTTACCTGGGTTACATATATAAAGTAGCTGGCATTGTTGCCATACGCTTTCATCAACCGAGTCGTAATTGGGTATGTAGTGGGTGCTTTCGTCGCAATTGATGAAATACGGCTTTGCACCGGCCAGCAACGCCGCGCCTTCGTAAATTTGGTAAAAAGGGTTTGGCATGGCCACAACAGGGCTTTGTTGCTTATTAATGATGCATTGGGCGAACGAAAACAAGGCCTCACGCGTACCACTAACAGGCAGAATATGCCGCAAGGGGTCGATGTTGCTTGTTTCAATGTCAAAACGCTGGCAAAGCCACGTGGCAATACTCTCTCTTAATGCATCAATGCCGCGAGTGAGAGGGTATTTGCCTATGTCATTTAGGTGCTCAATCAATGCGTCCGTAATAATCTGTGGGGTGGGGTGCTTGGGCTCGCCCACCGACAAGGCAATGTGATTGAGGTGTGCGGGTGGTGTAACGCAACTTTTTAGCAGCGCTAAGTTCTCAAACGGATACGGCTGTAAAAGGGCTAAGTCTGGGTTCATTGCTTAAGATACATTGTCATTATCGCGGTAGTATAAATTATTAGTGCTCAGGTTAGAATAAAAGCAAATCAGGATAAAGAATTATATTCAATATATGGCATCAAAAGTACTACAAATATTCGCTAAACAACCCGAGCAAGGACGGGTAAAAACACGGTTAGCAGCAGATATTGGTGAGCAACAAGCTTGTGAGGTGTACAGCAGACTTTTAAATAACACCATTAAGAATAGCTGCTCTGAGGATTGGGATTTGGAGCTGTGGTGCGCGCCAGATATTAACCACTTTGTGTTTAGATCGTTGGCTAAAAAATTTGGTTTAAGGCTTAAAGCGCAATCTGGCGAGGGGTTAGGTGAGCGTATGCTGTATGCGCTCGGTGAGGGTAAAAAGGTTGCTGATAAAGTTGTGTTAATCGGCACCGATTGTCCTGTTATATCGCTTGAGTATATTGAACAGGCATTCGAAGCCCTAAACAAAAACGACATAGTATTTGGCCCGGTTGAAGACGGCGGCTATATCCTTGTTGGGACTCGTGAAATAAATCAAAACATGTTCAGTGATGTGGAATGGAGCGTTGCTGGCACATTGAATCAGAACATAAAAGCAATCGAGCACTGCAATTTAAGTTATGGCTTATTGCCTGAGTTATGGGATTTAGACAGGGTTGATGATTTAAAACGCTGGCAACAGTTGCGGTAAAAAAAGCAATTAGTGTAGTCGTAAATGTCTTAAACCCCTTCAAACATATAGGCTTGTTTTTGATCGCTATAAGCGTATCTTGAACGGTATAAATATTGAGTTCATGAAAAATATAGGGCTTGAATTTATACAAAAAAATCATTGAAATTACAGGGAGAATGTATATGAATCGTAGAGGGTTTATTCGTTTATCTGCACTGGGTGCAGCAACAGGGATTATCGCGCCAACGGCTGTTTTAGCGGCAAGTTCTAGCATGGCAGGTGGGCTTTATTATACAAAAGATGCGCCAGGTCGTTGGAGTAAAAAAGTAGGTGGCCACTTGCCGCTTATATCAACAACAAAGAATGGCTCTAGTACCGCTATTGAAGTTGTTACGCCACATGGCATGACGGGGTATGAACACTATATCGTTAAGCATATGATACTGAATGATAAATTTGAGTTTGTAGCTGAAACGATGTTTGACCCAATGAAAGATAAATCGCCTATTTCACAATATGATTTAGGTGATTACAGTGGTCGAATCCATGTGTTGAGCGTTTGTAACAAGCACGATACTTGGCTGAATATCGCTGACGTTTAAAAACATGCATGCCAGAGGCAGAACAAGTTTGCCTCTGGTTTTTATGCGGGCTACGTTGTTGTTAACGTTGCTTCTAAGAATCTAAGCCATCAATAATCGGGCAGCCCTCATCGGCGCAACCGCATAAGTTCAGCAATAAGCTCAATTCCTTACGTAGCTTGTCTAATTCAATTACCTTATCTTCAATGGTTTTAAGTTTTTGACGAGTAAGCTCCTGAACTTCAACACGACTGTTTTGAGGAGCCTCCCGGAATAACAACAGTTGTTTTATTTCGTCGAGTGTAAAGTTCATGGACTTTGCGCGCAGAATAAAACGCAAGCTGGATACATTTTTTTCTGTGTAATAACGTATACCAGCTGGTGTGCGAGCCACGTTATTCAATAGACCGATTTTTTCGTAATACCGGAGCGTGTCACCACTGATACCTAATTCGGCATTTAACTCACCGATTCGATAGGTTGTGTTCTTACCCATACAGTTAATCTCCGGTTTTTGCATGTTTGATAGTCGCTAATAGCGTTTTGGCTGAAGGAACACCCGTGAAAACCAGTTGCCCATTAATCGCAATACTTGGGCTGGATAAAACACCTAGCTCAACAGCATAATCTAGCTCTTCAATAATGTTAACTTCACGCCATTGAACACCGTTTAACGCATTTGTTATTTCTTGTAAATCGGTTATTGTTTCCGCGCAGTTGGAACAGTTTGGGCTCGTGAACAGTTCGATAATAACGGTCATCAATAATGAAACCTAAGGCTGAACAAAATACTGTTGTCGTATTTCTTGTTAAGGTCTTTAACGAATCCTGCTTCTAACACCCACTGTTGAGTAATCCGTTGCAAGCCCAGTGTTACTTGATGGGTGGTGCCAAAGGTTTCTTTCCAGCGACCGTTTAATTCAATGACGCTATCCCATTCTGCGCTGGGTGAGCCCCATTCAGGGTATACGCTTGGGCTTAGGCGATATTGCCATGAAAGATCATAACGCCCGGTATCGAGCCGGTTTCCCGTACCAACTTGGTATAAGGCATCGATATCCCATTCATGTCGCCCCAAATATTGTGTATACACAGCACCGGCTTGCCACGCGGTATCTCTATCGTTATCTGTTGGTATAATGGCTCCAGCTAAAAGGCCTAAACGTTGGCTACCTTTATGCGTGTCGTTGTGCCAAATAATATGACGTAATAAGGCACTCAAATCCCCCGTTTGCTCTGTTCCCTGGGGGGATAAACGATACGGCAAGCCAAAGAGTAATGTCTGTTGGTGATTGATGCCCCATGCAAGGTTAGCGACGAATGTGTCGGTGTTAGTATCTCGGTTGCTTTGTAGTTGAATGCGGATCACTTTGCCGCCTTTTTCTACAGGAAGTGCTACAAAAGAACGTAGCCCCATTGCGCTAACCATAGACGGTGTTATTAGAGCTAGCGCCAAGGTAATATAAATCAATGATTTGATTTGACGGTACACGACTTACTCCTTAATTCTCAATTCACCTGGGGTAAATCCCGAATCAATAATCGTTTGGCGTAATAGCTCTTCATTAAGAGATTCACCAGGCTTAACAATGATACGTGCTTTTTTGTTTTTTAAACTAACCTCTGCCTGTTGCACAACAGGAAGCTTATTCAGGCTACGGGTTAATCCGTCTTGGCAAAACGGGCAAGCCATTCCCTTAATGTCAATTTCAATGATTTGAGCGGGTGCGGTAGTCACCACGTTATCCGCAACCGCTAAGGCGCTAATACTGAGCATAATGATGAGTAATATTTTGTTCATAAAGCCTCCATCCATAACCGCAGGGGTAATAATAAAAATGCCGTAAAAAAGCCAACACTCCATATACAGATAGAGGCATAAAGCATGCGTTGGTTCAATTTGTAAATACGCGCGCAGTTTGCTGCTTCAGCAGGGTCTGTAGGGCATTGTCTGCCAGAGTGAAATAATGACCAACCCGATGCCGTTAAAACAAGAGCTGAGATTAGAAAGATCCAATTTTTATGTTCACTTAACCAAATCAATTGTGGAAAACTGCTGGTAAGAAAAGCAACACTGGCTCCCATGCCTAAGCTGACCAGTAAAAGTGGCAAGGCACAACAAATGAAGGTGGTACTGCTGGCGAATAGCGTTAACCAACTGGTGGGTGAGCCAGTTTTAGAAGAAATGCCTGAATCAATGTTGTTAAATTTACTATCCATAGTAGACAGTCTAATACTTGGAGTTGGCTCTAAGTCAAATAATAAAGCTTGTTTTAATAGTAGCGATTATGTTGGGAGGGACGGCTCACATTATCGTTGAAGTAGAATGGAATAATGATTTAATAGAACAGGTTGAAAAGCAGGTGGCTATTAAAAACTGAAGTACTCTTTTTTACGTAGAGGTGAGGTTAAAAATAACTCTCTACCAATAAACCAAGGCCAACAATAACGCTTAAGCATAGAGTGCAGACAGCAATGATTTTTATCGCTAAGTATTTAGTTTGTTGAGCCATGCTTTTCTATAAAATCTTTCATTGTTTGGCTAACCCCTGAGCCTAATTGAACATCCCTAACGATATCATTTTCTATAAATACAGCAGTGGGTGTTGCGCGAACATTAAATTGTTGCGCCAACTCTAAGTCAGTAGAAATATCCACGGCGCTAACTTGCTTGTATTGTTTGGAGTGTTCTTCAATGACAGGCGTTATTGTTTTACAGGCGCTGCAACGGGGACTATAAAAATAGAAAATCTGCCAAAGGAGCTTTTCATCACCCACGTGTCGCGCAGGGTTAGGTTCACCAATCAGTTTGAAGCGCGATAAATAAATACGTGCAAAAAAGATGATGACAAAGACACCAACGCCTAGGGCAAATACAGCAGAGTAATTCATAGAGTTTAGTTAAGTCGCTTGTTGAAGGTCTATTATAAACGCTTTTAAGAAGCGTGTGGCTTCACCACCGGTAACAACTCGATGATCGACGGTAATGGATAGCGGCAACATATTCCTAACCGCTACTTCTCCATCAACAACGACTGCTTTTTCTCGTGCTTTTCCCGCGCCAATAATCGCTACTGTGGGTGTTAAGACAATCGGTGTGGCGTATTGGCCAGCGATGCTGCCAAAGTTTGATAGGGTGATGGTGTAGCCGCGTAATTCATCCGCTGAAAAACGTCGGTGTTCAATTTTATCTTTTAAGTCATGTAGCCTAGCTTTAATGCTTTCTAAGTTGTCTTTTTCTATGTTACGCAAGACGGCAACAAATAAGCCTTGCAGGGCATCAATCGCTAAGCCAAGGTGGATGGGTTTTAATACGCGCCGGCCCAGAGCGTGCGAGTCAAACCAAGCGTTTAAAGCGGGCTCTGCCTGACAAGCAACAATTAATGCACGAACTAACCGCGGTGTAATGTCTTTAGTATTTTCAATGAGGCTGATGTCTGCGTCGTCAACAACGGTAGCGGGTGCAACTTCGGCGTGAGATTGGGCCATATTACGAGCCATGGCCCGCCGAACGCCTCTTAGCGGTTCCATTGGACCCACGTCCGCAAGAATTTTCGCTACACGTCGAATATCATCTGATTGAATGAGTCCATCGTGCCCACTGGGGGTCACCATGGATAGGTCAACGTTCATTCTGTGGGCGAGCGCTCTAATGGCGGGGGTGGCCTTGGCGTTAAACGCCGTGCTTTGTTTGTTTGCAGTGTGATCTTGAATAAGGCTGTCACTGGTTTCAACTTCGCCGACCACGGTTGTTGAGTCTTGCTGAGCCTCGCCTTCAAACTCTACCAACGGATCACCGGTTTTAATCACATCATTAACCGCGCCATACAGATGCGTTACGGTGCCCGATACGGGGGAGGGGATGTCGATAATCGCCTTGGCTGTTTCAACCGAGACTAATGGGTCGTTCATAGCGACTTTATCGCCAACTTTTACGTGCCACTCGACGATGTCGGCATCGGGTAAGCCTTCTCCTAAATCGGGTAAATAAAATATGTTCATCGATACTCCATAGCTTTGGTGGCTGCTTTTATAATACGCTCAGTGCTGGGCATATAAAAATGTTCGTTTTGAAACATTGGCATCACGGTGTCATAACCGGTCACCCGTTGTATGGGTGCGAGCAGTGAGGTGATGCTTTTTTCGGCTAATAGAGCGGCGATTTCCGCACCTACACCACAGGTTTTGGCGGCTTCGTGGATGATGATGCAACGCCCCGTTTTATTCACCGAATCGGTAATCGTATCGATATCTAAGGGTTTTATTGTCGCCACATCGATGACCTCTGCATCGATACCTTTAGCGGCTAATTGCTCGGCGGCTTGTAGTGTTTCTTTAACCATTGCACCCCAACTGACGAGGGTTAAATCGATGCCTTCACGTAAGGTAAAGCAGGTGTCCAATGGTAAGGCTTCGCCGTTATCTTCTATGGCTTGTTTGCCATCTCGATAAATGCGTTTGGGTTCAAGAAAAATAACCGGGTCTGGGTCTTGGATAGCGGCTATTAATAAACCGTAAGCACGCGCGGGTGAGGAGGGAATCATGACGCGCAAACCGGGTATGTGGGCAAAGATGGCCTCGGTGCTTTCGGAATGGTGTTCTGGCGCGTGAATGCCACCACCAAAGGGTGCGCGTATCACCATCGGGCAGCTTAAGCGACCTCGGGTTCGGTTACGCAATCGTGCGGCGTGGCTTAAAATTTGGTCTATGGCGGGATAAATAAAGCCCATAAATTGAATTTCTGGGATGGGTATTAAGCCTTGGCTGGCCATGCCAATAGACATGCCGATGATGGCAGATTCTGCCAGTGGCGTATCGATGACGCGCTGTTCGCCAAACTCTTGTTGCAGGCCATCAGTAGCACGGAATACGCCACCATTAACACCGACATCTTCACCCAGAATGACCGTGTTTGGGTTGGCTCGCAGTTGAAAGGCGAGTGCGTGGTTTACCGCTTCTATCATGGTCCATTCATTCATGGCGCTTTAACCCATCAAGAAATGCCTGTTTTTGTTCTACAAGGCTGTTTGGTAGTTGCTCATACATATAGTCGAAAAACTCGCCGGGCTGTTGAGGCGGAAGGTTTTTATACATCTCAACAGACGTGTCGACCTGTTGTTGGCATTGTTGGTATAGAGCTTGGTCTTCTTTATCCGTCCAGCTGTGCTGATCCGTTAAAAAACGTTTGAAGCGAATAAGAGGCTCTTTTTGTTTGGCATCGTCTAGCGCTTTTTGACTCATATATCGAGTGGCATCATCGGCGGTTGTGTGGTCAGAAAGTCGATACGTTACGGCTTCGATAAGGAAGGGCTTGCCAGTTTGACGTATCTGTTCAAGTGCATCGCTGACGTTTATATACATGGCGAGTAGGTCATTTCCATCCACTTGAACGGCTGAGATACCAGCCGCCAGTGCTTTATGCGCAAGGGTTGGTGATGCGGTTTGGCGTTCTAGCGGAACGGATATCGCCCATTGGTTGTTGTTGATGACGAATAGGGTAGGCAACGACATGGCACCCGCCATGTTTAAGGCTTCATAGAAGTCCCCTTTAGAGGTGGCGCCATCGCCGCAGGTGACCACGGCAACATTGGGTTTAGATTGGTATTTAAGTGCAAAGGCGATGCCGACGGCGTGGCACAACTGGGTTGCAATGGGTACGCATAAGGGGAAATCGTTTGCTTGTTGTGAAAAATTGCTGCCACGTTCGTCACCACCCCAGTATTGCAATGTCTCCTCAAGCAAAACACCGCGTTGGAATTGAGTAGCTATATCTCGGTAATAAGGAATAAACACATCATCAGCTAACATGGCATGGCCAATGGCTACTCCAATCGCCTCTTGGCCCCTGCAAGAAGCGTAGGTACCGATGATGCCCGTTCGTTGAAGGTTGATGGCCGTTTCGTCAAAAAGCCGAGTTAGCACCAGGGCTTGATAAAGGTCCGAAACAAGCTTGTTCTCATTGAATGCATCAGGCAATGGTTTGAGCGACGCACCATTGGTATCAAGGTATTGAGACGCTTCTATAATCAATTCTTGATGAATACTCACCGCATAGCCTCCTGCATCGATGTAGACGCTTTATTAGGCAGCTTTTAAGAATTAAAGTTCATATGATATTTATCTAATAATATAGGTTAATAAAACTCTGTAACTAATTGAATTTAATTGATATATTAAATACGTAAAAGTTTTTATACAGGCAGGTTATAATGCGGTTCAATTTAAATCATCGCTTTAACCCCTATCATCTAATGAACTCTGTCAATTCACCATCAGCCGTTGTTGAGGCGACGAACCTTAGCAAAATTTATGATAATACGGCCGTTGTTGATCAGCTTAATTTAACGATTGAGTCCGGCAGTTTTTGTGGAATTTTGGGCCCGAATGGGGCGGGTAAAACAACCACGCTACGCATGTTTATCGGTCACTGTCCAATAGATGGCGGTGAACTTTCAATATTCGGTCAATCGATGCCAAAGAACGCTTCGTTAGTTCGTGAATCGGTGGGTGTTGTTCCGCAAATGGACAATTTGGATCCTGACTTTACGGTTAGAGAAAACTTACATGTTTACGGTCGTTTTTTTGGCATATCTTCGAAAGTACTAGATCAGCGCATTGTGGAGTTGCTTGAGTTCTCATCGTTGCAGGAAAAAGCCGACAGTAAAATTTCTGAATTGTCAGGTGGTATGAGGCGGCGTTTAACATTAGCGCGAGCGCTGATAAACAAACCGAAACTGTTGATTTTAGATGAGCCGACAACGGGATTAGACCCGCAGGCTCGTCAGGCGATATGGCAGAAACTTCGAGAACTAAAAAAACAGGGTTTAACGCTTATATTAACGACTCATTATATGGAAGAAGCGGAACGGCTTTGTGACCGTGTGATTGTGATGGATCATGGCAAAGTGATGGCGGACTCACCACCCAAAAAGTTAATCAGGGATGAAATTGAGTCACACGTGCTTGAGGTTCATGCGGCTAACGAAAGTTTAGTCGAATCGCTCAAACAAGATCCGTCTATTGCACGGTTTGAAAAATCGGGCGACATTCATTTTTTTTATGGCGATAAGTTAAAGTTTGCTTTGGATGCGTTAGAGAATAGCTCGCACGATGATTATTTGTTCAGGCCTGCTAATTTAGAAGACGTATTTATCAAGTTAACAGGGCGTGATCTTCGTGAATAAAGCGTTTAATTTAGTGCTATTTTTATCGCGAAGTTGTTCTATTTGGTCGCGTAATATTCGCGTGTGGGGGAAGCTTGCGGGTCCGTCGTTAATGGGAAATTTTGGAGAACCGTTGCTATATCTGCTGGTGTTAGGGTATGGACTGGGTAAATTCGTTGGTGAAGTTGAAGGGTTAAGTTACATGGCGTTTTTAGCATCGGGTGTTCTTTGTACTAGCGCAGTTAATTCTGCTAGTTTTGAAGGCATGTACTCGGCTTATACGCGCATGGATGTTCAACAAACATGGATGGGCATGCTGGCAACACCAATTGGTGTGGCTGAAGTGGTTTTTGGTGAAATATTGTGGGCTGCGACGAAAAGTCTCATCAGTGTGTGCGCCATTTTAATCGTCGCGACAGCTCTGGGGCTGGTTGAAAATGCCTGGGCAATTCTCATCCTACCTATCGCTTTTATTACGGGGCTGTGTTTTTCATCGCTGGCCTTGTTAGTGACTTCATACGCCAAAAGCTATGATTTCTTTCTCTATTACACCACCTTGTTTATTACTCCGATGGTGTTGTTGAGCGGTGTCTTTTTCCCGATTGATACGCTGCCTGATGGCGTACAGGTATTAGCAAAAGCAATGCCTCTGTATCACGCTATTTCATTGGTTCGACCGTTAATGACAGGTGGCGAGGTGTCGTCAATCTTTTTGCATTTATCGGTGTTGATTATGTTTGGCGGTTTTGCAGCTGTGTTAGCAACTGAGCGGATAAAGAAAAGGCTCATTAAATGAGCCTTTATGTATTGTAAATTGTTAAGGCGTTGGCTATTCAGACAACACTACTTTATTTCGGCCCGTTTCTTTCGCTTTATATAAAGCTTTATCTGCGCGATCAATAAACGAATCAATACTGTCACCCGTTTTAAGTACGCTAATGCCAGCTGAAACGGTTACTTTACCAATGGTTTCTCCACTGTCTTTACGTTGCAGTTTACTGTTGCTCATGGCAATACGCACTTTGTTTGCCAATTGCGACGCTGTGTCAATGGATTGATTCGATAATAAGATGGCGAATTCTTCGCCGCCATATCGAGATACATGGTGCTCGGGTCCCATTACTTGGGTTAACAAGGCTGAAACATAGCGAATAACTCGGTCACCGACTAAATGACCAAAGCTGTCGTTGACGCGTTTAAAGTGGTCAATATCTCGCATAATAAGGGTGGTGTCGACTTTGCTTTGGCTGGATACAGCACGGCCGATAGCTTTATCAAAAGCCCCCCTGTTTTTAAGGCCCGTTAAGGCGTCTTTTTCAGCCGTTGCTTTCACAGCCTCAAGCTCAGCTTTCATTTTTAAAATTTCAGCATTCGTTTCTTGCATGCGCGTTTGGATTTCTTTGTTCTGATTAACCATATCGCGCGTATCTTGCATCACCTGTTTTAAAATAAGGGCTGCTGCTTGTGGGTCGGAGGTTTCTGATAGGGTTTCAGCGTGCTTGTTGAGATTTTGGTCAAACCCTGCGGCGCCGTTATTAATGTGTTCAATTTCGTCGGACGCTTCCGACATAACTTTTTCTAATGCTTTTTGGATTTTTTCTTGTTGTTGGATGGATGCTGCGCCATTAACGTATTTTTCATACAGTTCAAGCATGATGGCGACGGTAAAGTTTTTCTTTTCACTGATAACGCCATCAATAACTTCGTTAAGCGCCATAGATGCGCCAGACAGATAGCTATAAAAAATAGAGTAGTTTAACGGGGGTGGGTGCCAGACTGTGCTGAGATAACAGCGGTATAACCTGCCTCAAGTATTCTGCGGCTTGCTTGGGTTCGTCTTGATGAAGCATTTAATTCCTTGTTGCGTTTAGTGGGCGGTAAAAAGTTAGGAATGTAACCATTTCCATTTGGTATAAACATAGTACATATTGACCTGTACCCCGTATAACGGACACGGATTATGCAGCCTGTTCTTCAAACTGAGATGGAGAAACATATCCCAGTGTTGAATGCCTGCGTTTACGATTATAGAACCCTTCGATGTATTGAAAC
>JBDOOJ010000103.1:0-4936 GCA_039830885.1 Cycloclasticus sp. | reverse complement strand
ATTTAAAAAATTCGCCAAGTCACTCACTTCTGGCTCACGCGCTGCATTTTCTAAAATGGTTGTCCCTTCGGCCAACGTTGCAGCCATCATTAAGTTTTCTGTGCCCGTGACCGTGACCATATCTAAAACAATGTGCACGCCTTTTAACCGCTTACATGACGCGTAAATATAGCCGTTTTCGACACGAATCTTCGCACCCATTGCTTCCAAACCTTTCAAATGAATATCAACAGGCCGAGAACCAATCGCACAACCACCGGGCAGTGACACTTCTGCTTCACCAAAACGCGCCAATAACGGGCCTAAAACAATAATTGAAGCACGCATTGTTTTCACCAACTCATAAGGCGCCTTATATGATGTAATGGTTGACGTATCAATCTCTACACGCATTTTTTCATCCACCGATAAACTCACACCCATCTGGCCAAGCAAGCTCATCGTAGTTGTAACATCATGAAGATGCGGAACATTACCGACTACAACAGGGTACTCTGCTAACAGAGCACCTGCCAAAATAGGTAATGCCGCGTTCTTTGCACCAGAAATGCGAAGCTCTCCAGATAGCGGCCCACCGCCTTGAATAATTAATTTGTCCATTTAAAAACGACCCAACATAATATGAATAACAAGACTTGCTATTCTCCTTACCTTACTAATACACGTCAATCTGTACTTTGACTATTTATAACCTGCTTACTGAAAAGCAGCCGCACCATTTGAAGACGAATCCCCGTTAGCAGCAGCCATTCTATGCGACAATAAACACCGATTTTAGTACAAAGCAGTTTTTATTAGCCTATGTTGTTAAATATTGCCGGTTTATTGAGTGGTTTTTTATTTTTGATTTTCTCTGCCGATTATTTCGTCAAAGGCACCGCCGCAATTGCCCGAAATTATGGTATTTCACCGCTCATTATCGGCCTAACTATCGTTGGACTGGGCACCTCCGCCCCTGAAATGCTAGTTGCAGGCTTGGCATCACTGCAAGGTAATACTGGGCTGGCAACCGGTAACGCCATTGGCTCAAATATCGCGAACATCGGGTTAGTCTTAGGCACAACAGCCCTTGTCGCACCCATCTTAATTAAGTCATCCATCCTTAAACGCGAATTACCTGTTCTGTTAGCCATTTCAATTGCCAGTTATTTATTAATTATCGATGGCGATTTGTCACGCTTAGATGGCTTTATTTTATTGTCTGGTCTAGCCGCTTTCATGTATTGGTTGTTACGTAGCGCCAAACGAAGCAAGGCGAATAATATTGACGCGCTTGACGTTGAGTTTAGCGAAGGCATACCAACCGACCTCTCTAATTCGAAAGCTTTTTTCTTCTTTTTAATAGGTTTAATCGGCCTAATTGCCAGTTCAAAGTTGCTCGTGTGGGCCGCTATTAACATTGCTGTTGCATTTGGTGTTAGTGATTTGGTCATTGGTTTAACCATTGTCGCCATCGGCACTAGCTTACCAGAACTAGCCGCATCCATTGCCAGCGTATTGAAGAAAGAGCCTGACCTTGCGATCGGCAATATCATCGGTTCTAACGTATTTAATCTGTTGGCCGTGCTTTGTTTGCCAGGCATTATTCACCCAGGGGCTATTGACAGCCTACTCGTTTCGCGCGACTTTCCCATCATGTTAGGCTTTACAATATTGCTGTTCTTTTTCGCCTATGGTTTTAACAATCAAGCGACAATCAATCGTTTGAAAGGTGGCTTGTTTATGCTATTTTTCATCTCTTACCTCGGCAAGGTATACTTAGACACCATCGGAATCTAGCTTACTCAACGCATGCCTAATAAAAGCAACCACAAAGACCAGCTCAAACAACTTGGCCTAGCTGTTATAAAAACCGAAGCACAGGCGATTTCAAACCTCGAAAATCGTATTAATGAGCACTTTGTTCACGCCTGCGAATTAATGCTCAAATGCGAAGGCAAAATCGTCGTCATTGGCATGGGGAAGTCTGGGCATATTGCCAATAAAATTGCGGCTACTTTAGCGAGCACCGGTACACCCGCTTTTTTCGTACACCCAGGTGAAGCCAGTCATGGTGACCTTGGCATGATCACTAAAAACGATGTGGCCTTGGCGCTGTCAAACTCTGGTGAAACGGGTGAAGTCCTTACCATTTTGCCTATTTTAAAGCGCTTAGGCATCCCTTTAATTTCTATCACTGGGAACCCTGAATCGACACTCGCCACCATGTCAGACGCAGCAATTGATGCAAGTACCGATAAAGAAGCTTGCCCGCTTGGCTTGGCACCCACCTCCAGCACCACAGCAGCGCTCGTTATGGGTGACGCACTGGCCATCGCCTTACTTGAAGCCCGCGGCTTTACTGAAGAAGACTTCGCCTTATCCCACCCCGGTGGTAGCCTAGGTCGGCGATTACTGCTTCACGTTAACGATATTATGCACAAAGGTGACGACATACCCGTCATAGATGAAACGGCTCTCGTTAGCGCCGCCCTAATAGAAATGACTGAAAAAAAGCTCGGTATGACGGCTATTACAAACAGCCAAGGCGAATTGATTGGTGTTTTTACAGACGGTGATTTACGCCGTATGCTTGAAGGCAATACCGACATTCACACCACTCAAATCCATCACGTTATGACACGAGGTGGCTCGACCATCGGCCCTGAAAAACTGGCTGTCGAAGCACTTAAAATCATGCAAGATAAAAAAATCAACGCGCTGCTCGTGACGGATAATAATAAACTCGTCGGCGCCCTTAATATGCACGACATGCTGAAAGCAGGACTATCATGATCGAACTGACTGATGATTTCCAACAACGCGCAAAAGACATCCGCTGTGTTATTTTTGATGTTGATGGTGTACTCAGTGATGGAAAATTATTTTTCGATTTAAAAGGCAACGAGTACAAATCATTCCACGCGCAAGACGGCCAAGGCTTGAAATTGCTGCAACAAAACGGCATTGACGTCGCCATTATTTCTGGTCGCTCGTCATCCATCGTTGACAGGCGCATGAAAAGTCTCGGCATTAGTCATGTGTATCAAGGACAAGAAAACAAAATTGCCGCGTTCGATGATTTACTCACCAAGTTAGGGCTCAATGGTGACCAAGTAGCGCATGTTGGCGATGACTTGCCCGATCTTGCGTTAATGACCCGCGTTCGACTGGCCATTGCTGTTAACGACGCGAACCCATCTGTACTAGAATACTGCCAAGGGCAAACAACACGCCAAGGCGGACACGGCGCCGCACGCGAGGTTTGCGATTCGATTTTAGCTGCACAAGGCAAACTGGACATGGCCGTCAAGCTATTTGCCGATGCATAACGGCCATTAATGAAGCACTTAGGAAAAATAGCTCTGGCAATATTAGCGGCAGGCACTTGGTGGCTAGCCTTTATACAAGAACCTGAGACGAATGCTCCCACAGCAAAACCGGGGCATAAAATCGATTACTTTTTAAAAGGCTTTGATGTTCTCAGCATGACATTAACCGGCAAAAAAAAACAACGTATTCAAGCTGAATATATGCAGCACTTCGTTGACGACGACAGCACTGAACTGACCAAACCGGTAATGACCATGTATACGCCCGGCAAGCCTGACTTACATATTAAATCTGAAACCGGCTACATTTCTTCCGACGGCGAACTGGTTTTGCTCAATGGCGCTGTCAATATCAAACGAGATGCGCTAAAAAACATTGCGCCAATGGAAATCGACACGCATAATCTGCGCGTTCAATTACTGAATGATTTCGCAGAAACAGACGAGTTCGTGAAAATTAAATCCGGTGCCAACAGGATTGAAGGCACGGGACTACGCGCGCATTTCCGTGAACCGATCAATATAAAAATACTGGAACAAGTACGAGGCCGACATGAAATTAATTAAATGTAACATTGCTCTTATCACGCTAACATTAATAGCCTTTTCATCTCCCATTTGGGCCCTAAGCTCAGACAAGCAAAAGCCAGTTGAAGTTGAAGCCGATAGTTTTAATCTCGATGATGCGAAAAAAATTACCGTCTATTCTGGTAACGTCATCATCACCCAAGGCAGCATGGAAATCATGGCCGACAAAGTGACTATTTATGGCGCACGCGGAACCACCGACAAAGTCATCGCCATCGGTAAGCCGGTCAAATTCAAACAACAACCTGATGGCAACCAAGCACTTATTCGAGGTGAAGCAAAACGCTTTGAATATTTAGTCTCTAAGGACACGTTGATACTCGTTGATACAGCTACCTTATGGCAAGGCGGCAATACATTTTCCAGTGACCGAATCGTCTACGATAGCAAACGCTCAATAGTAAAAGCGGGCGATAAAAAATCCGGTTCTAAGCGCGTTAAAATCATATTGCAACCCGCCAAATAATAATGAGCACGTTACAAACAAAAGGCATTTGCAAACAGTTTAATAAACGCAACGTTGTTGACCACGTCAGTATTAATATAAAAAGCGGTGAAGTGGTTGGTTTGCTTGGACCCAATGGCGCAGGTAAAACAACTTGCTTCTACATGACCGTCGGTCTTATAAAGCCTGATAGCGGCCAAATTTTTCTTGATGGTGAAGATATCACCTTGAGCCCAATGCACGTTAGAGCGCGCCAAGGTGTTGGCTACTTACCTCAAGAAGCCTCTATTTTTAGGAAGTTAACCGTAGAAGACAATATACGCGCGGTGTTACAAACTCGCATTGAATTATCACCGGGGCAACAAGAGCTCATTCTTGATGAGTTATTGCAAGAGTTTGGCATCAATCACTTGCGCCGCCAAAGCGCATTAGCACTATCTGGCGGTGAAAGGCGACGACTTGAAATTGCACGAGCCTTAGCGACTGAACCTCGTTTTATTTTACTTGACGAACCTTTTGCCGGTGTCGACCCTATCTCTGTTATTGATATTCAAAAAATCATTCACCACCTGTGTGAACGGGATATTGGCGT
>JBDOOJ010000106.1:0-17368 GCA_039830885.1 Cycloclasticus sp. | reverse complement strand
ATTGAAAGCTGTGAATGTTGTGATATTGTATTAGCATTGTGAAGGAAATCACATTAACATTAACTTAATGAATATACTTTAAATAAAAAATACTAAAAAATTAGATTTAAGTCTATACTCTAAGAAAGCGCGATTAGTTATTGATTTTAAGCTTGATTTTATTTAATAATTGTATTTAAATTCTTAAGTGTTCGCTGTATTGTTCAGTGGCAATAAAGAGAAAGGAAAAAAGGATGTCTTTTTTCAAACGTGTAAATCCAAATGTATTGGGTATTGATATCAGTACCTCAGCCGTCAAGTTAATTGAGTTGAGCAAGCATGGCTCGCGTTATCGTGTAGAAAGTTATGCGGTCGCACCTCTTCCAGAAAACGCTGTTATTGATAATAACTTCGCTGACATTGATGCAATTGGTCAAACAATTAACACAGTAGTCGAACGCTCGGGCACTAAGCTCAAACAAGCCGCGGTAGCTGTTTCAGGCTCTGCGGTCATTACAAAAATGGTAACCATTCCTGCGCCGGATAATGACGCCGAGCTTGAAGCGCAAGTTGAGTTGGTGGCGGACCAATATATTCCGTATTCACTGGATGAAGTAAATTTAGATTTCAGTGTCATTGGCGTGAATGAAAAAAACGCGGGCATGATTGATGTGCAGCTTGCAGCCTCTAGACGGGAAAATATAGATGATCGAGTAGCCGTGCTTGATATGGCGGGTCTGAAAGCTAAAATTGTCGATGTTGAAGCGTATTCGCTAGAAAACGCGTTTGGGTTATTACACGACGCGTTACCTGATTACGGACCCGAAGCGACCATCGCAATTGCAGACACAGGGTCAAATGTCACAACCTTAAACATTTTGCATAAAAACAAAGTGATCTATTCTCGCGAGCAAGGCTTTGGCGGTAAGCAGTTAACAGAAGAAATTCAAAGACGCTACGGGCTTTCGTACGAAGAAGCGGGCATGGCTAAAAAGCATGGTGGCTTGCCAGCGGTAGGCTTTCTGTTTAAGAAAGACTTTAAACAAGATAATAATAGAGAATTGTTGTTCTTTATTACGCCGAAAATACTTAAAGATAATTTAAGTATAAATTAGAATAAGCTATAAATATAAAAAAACGGGGCTTAGCCCCGTTTTTTTATGACAAACACAAAGGGTGTAAGAATAGATTGGCGTTGTTGTCACGTGCTCATGATATAGTTTTACTAATTTGAAACCTCTATGATTAATGCATGTCAGAAAAAAATAATATTTATCTCGTTGGACCGATGGCGGCGGGCAAATCGACGGTTGGTAAGTTATTAGCTAAACGTTTAAATAAAGTTTTTTTCGATACCGATGCAGAAATAATCAAATGCACAGGGGTAGAAATAGCCCTGATATTTGAACTTGAGGGCGAGCAGGGGTTTAGAAAGCGTGAGACGGACAAGCTACGAACCTTATCTAAAATAGACGGTGCGGTGATAGCGACGGGTGGTGGCATTGTTTTAAAAGAAGAAAACCGTGAGTTAATAAAGCACTCAGGCCAAGTCATTTACTTACAGTGCTCCGTAGATCAGCAGTTGCGAAGAACGCAATTTGATACAAAACGTCCTTTACTGCAAATAGATAATCCAAGAGCAAAACTTGAAGAGCTCATGGAAGAGCGTGCGCCAATTTATGAATCACTTGCAGATATGGTAATTAGTACAAATAAGATCAATAGCAAACGTGTGATTAAGAGCATACTTGATAAGTTAGAACGAATAAATGAATAAAATAGACACATTACACGTAGAGCTAGGTAGCAGAAGCTATCCAATTTACATCGGTATAGGGCTGATAACAGAACAGAGTCTGCTAATAAAACATATTGCGTCTACACAAGTCTTAATTGTTACCAATGAAACGATAGCGCCGTTGTATCTAGATACACTTCGTTCACAACTAACGCCTAACGTTGAAGTAAAAACTACAATACTGCCTGACGGTGAGACCTATAAAACGCTGGAATATTTAAATAAAATATTTGATTCGTTATTAGAAGGCCGATGTAATAGACAAGTTACGCTTATCGCCTTAGGTGGTGGTGTTATTGGAGATATGACGGGTTTCGCGGCGGCGAGTTACCAAAGGGGGGTTAACTTTATTCAAATCCCGACGACATTGCTCTCACAGGTTGATTCCTCCGTTGGCGGTAAAACAGGTGTTAATCATCGATTGGGTAAAAATATGATAGGCGCTTTTTATCAGCCTAAGTGTGTATTGATTGATACGTCGGTATTAACAACATTACCCGACCGTGAATTAAGTGCAGGTTTAGCTGAGGTGATTAAGTATGGGGCTATCTGTAATATCAAGTTCTTTGAGTGGCTTGAACAGAATATGCATAAGCTGTTGTCAAGAGACGTTAAAACCTTGACGTACGCTATCAAAAAGTCATGTGAGATGAAAGCTGACGTGGTGGCGCAAGACGAGAAAGAATCGGGAGTACGGGCAACTCTAAATTTTGGACACACCTTTGGACACGCGATTGAAACTCATATGGGTTATGGAAAATGGTTACACGGTGAGGCGGTTGCTGTTGGCATGTGTATGGCAGCAGATTTGTCGAGTAAGAAAGGTTGGTTGACCGCAGAGGATAGCACGCGGTTAAGGGCATTATGCGAACAAGCAAATTTGCCCACTAAAAAACCGGCTGAGATGACGCCACAAGATTTTATTAAAAACATGAAGGTGGATAAGAAGAATGTAACCGATTCTATTCGTTTAATTTTATTGCGCCAGATGGGCGAGGCCGTAATGTATGATTGCTCCGATGAATCAGAAATTACGACGCTTATCGCTTCATGTAGTGGTTCTAAGGGTTAATTTGCCATCTTGATGCCTACAAATGAGGAAGATAAAGCAGCTGTATTCTTTACGCCAGAGCGTCAGCAGCGCTTAGATTTAATACTCCATTTAATACCGAATACTCGCCAAGTAATATTGTTGAGAGGTCCGGAGCAATCCGGAAAGTCTTTTTTTATTCGACAGTTTAAAGAGCAAGTTAATAGTAACTATCGGGTATGTTCCGTTTCAGCCACAGAGCTGGTTAAAAGTAACGCGCCTTTGCAGGTTTGCGCAGATACTTTTGACTTGCTTGAAGGCAATGAAAAACAAATCTTGGTTCGCTTCGAGTCATGGTCTAAAGCCGGGCAAAAAGCCATCATATGCGTGGAAGATGCACATGTACTCGATAAGGCACGTTTTGACTTTCTATTTCAATTATCAGAAAGTTATGAGTGCATACACATACTGTTAACCTCATCAGAAAACCTGGGTGAGTCGGTTGAATCTCTTTGCCAGTTAATTGATATAGAGCCTTTTACGCAGAGACAGACATCTGAATACGCGAGACAGAGAGCCAATACGAAAGGCCTTGATTTTATTAATCTCGCGGGACTTGATGATGTTGTGCTGTTTATCGAAACAGGTGGGTTGCCTGGTCGAATTAATGATGTGCTGGAGCAATTGATGCATGCGCCTTCGATCGCAGGTTCGCAACAGGATAAAAAAACCAGTAAAGGATTGCCGCAAAACTGGCTTATCGCTATCGCAGGAATTGTCAGTTTAGTGCTCGCATATAGCCTTCTTTCAGGTGGAGACGAAGAATTTCCAAATAAAGTAATAGCAAAGAAAATAAGCATTGCTGAGGCGGCAGTTAAGGAAGAAAACACAACCTCAGAAGTTGAAGATCAGGCCCTGGTTCAGGGGCTAACTGTTAAACCACAAAAGAAAATAGTTAAAAAAAGGCCAACGATCGAGCAGAAGGCGGAGATAATAATGCCAGCAAGTGCAGTAAAGGCGATTAAATTGGTGGAGAAAATAATACTGCCTGTTGTGTTAAATGAAGAACCAAAAGGGTTGCCCGCCGTAGACTTAAAGTTAAAAAAACCGGCTGAAAAACCGCCAAAATTGATAGTTGAGATAGAAAAAGACGAGGCAGCGGTTCTTAAAGAAGAAACAGAGTTAACAACGCTGCAGAAAAATCACACGTGGATTAAGCAAGTGGGCGCGACGCGCTACACATTGCAATTACTGGGTGTTTCGAGTGAAAAGTCGGCAAATGATTACGTATTAAGTCATAAAGGGCATAGTCGGTTGGCCTATTTCCAAAATAAAAGAAAGAAGGGCCGTTGGTACAGTGTTATTTATGGCGATTTTAAAGATCAACAAACAGCGGTAAAAGCGGCTAAAAATCTTCCCGCGGCATTAGGGAAGCTAAAACCTTGGGTGCGCAGCTTTGTAGCGGTACGCGGAGATCTTTATACCAAGTAAGCTGGGCAGTTTATCGACAAGCACCATCAAATTGAAAAAATCTGCAGTGATTGCTATAATCTCTGGCCGACTTGCGGATATATGAGTCGACTTTCAATAATTACAGTAAGGTTAGCCGAGTGAAACAAACCTCAATCCCACAAGCGGGTTTATACGACCCTACGTTTGAGAAAGACAGCTGTGGTTTTGGACTTATCGCCAACATTGATGATAAGCCAAGCCATTGGTTAGTTAAAACGTCCATTGCTTCATTAGCTCGTTTGACGCACCGCGGGGCTATTGCTGCCGATGGTAAATCGGGCGATGGCTGTGGTTTATTATTAAAAACACCAGACACTTTTTTCCGTGCGAAAGCTGAAGAGCTGGGCGTAACGGCTGCAAAAATATTTGCAGTGGGTATGGTGTTTCTTCATCAAGATAGCGTAAAAGCTGAACAAGCAAAAGCCATCCTTAAAGAAGAAATTGAAAAAGAAGGCTTAGAAGTGATTGCTTGGCGTATTGTGCCAACCAACACAGAAGCTTGTGGTGAGCAGTCTTTAGCAACATTGCCAACGATTGAGCAAGTGTTCGTTAATGCTAAAGAAGGCATGGATAATGCCGACTTAGACCGTCATCTATATATTGCAAGAAGGCGTACAGAAAAGCGCATTGAACCAAACGATGACATGTTTTATGTTGCCAGCTTGGCATCCAATGTCATTTCCTATAAAGGCTTGGTGATGCCTGAATACTTGCCGGTTTTTTACGTGGATTTAAAAGACCCTACATTAGAAAGCTCGCAGTGTGTATTCCACCAACGTTTTGCAACCAATACATTCCCGCAATGGCGTTTAGCACAGCCGTTTAGGTTTTTAGCGCATAACGGTGAAATTAACACCATTAGCGGTAATAGAAACTGGGCGCAAGCACGTAGCTTTACGTTTGAAACACCTTTAATTCCGAACATGGACGATATTCGTCCGTGGGTATCATCCGTGGGTTCAGATTCAAACAGTTTGGATAACATGGTAGACGGCTTGATTGCCGGCGGCATGGATATTTTCCGCGTTATGCGCTTGTTGATTCCACCTGCGTGGCAAAACGTCCACACCATGGACTCAGATTTGAGAGCGTTTTATGAATATTCATCCATGCACATGGAGCCTTGGGATGGGCCAGCCGCCATCGTCTTAACGGATGGTCGTCATGTTGCTTGTTGCTTAGACCGTAATGGTTTGCGCCCTGCACGTTACGTGATCACCAAAGATCGCCACATCACATTGGCATCGGAAGTGGGTGTTTATGATTACAAGCCAGAAGATGTGGTTAGAAAAGGCCGCTTAAAACCGGGTGAAATGCTGGCTGTTGATACGCTAGAAGGTAAAGTTATTGAGCCAAAAGATATTGATGACCGCTTGAAGTCGCGTCAACCATATAAAGCGTGGTTAGCAGAGCATACGAAAACATTAAGAACATCAAGAGATGTCGATTCATTAACGTTGCTGCCGTTTGATAAAAGCACGTTAGATATCCACGAAAAACAATACCAGCTAACGTTTGAAGAACGCGATCAAGTTATCAGAGTATTGGCAGAAGCGGGTCAAGAAGCAATAGGCTCAATGGGTGATGACATCCCCATGCCGGTATTATCAAGAAAAATACGTAGCCCGTATGATTACTTTAGGCAACAGTTTGCCCAAGTAACCAACCCGCCCATTGATCCGTTGCGTGAGCAAGTGGTGATGTCGTTAAGGACCAGTTTTGGCAGTGAAAAGAATTTATTCGAAGAGTCAGCAGTGCATGCGCACCGTTTAGAGACTGGATCACCTGTGTTGTCAGCCTCTAAAATGGAAGGATTGTTAAGCCACGACGATGAGGCATACAAAAGCGTGGTTATCAGCCTGCAATACGAGCCACTTAAGCTGTCTTTAGAGCGTGCCATTATTAATGTTTGTGAGCTAGTAGAACAGCGTGTTAAAGAAGGTAACGTTGTTATCGTTCTAAGTGATAGAGGCCTACAGAAAGACACCCTACCCGTGCATGCCTTGCTTGCAACAGGTGCGGTTCACCATCATTTGGTGGGCGCTGGTATACGTTGCCAAGCAAACATCGTAGTGGAATCAGCAACGGTAAGAGACCCGCACCAATTTGCAGCATTGATTGGTTATGGCGCAACGGCTGTTTGTCCATACCTAGCATACGAAACATTGGCCGATATGGTCGAGTCGGGTGATATGCCCGGCACAGAAGAAGACGTGCTGGCTAAAAACTACCGCAAAGGGATTAACAAAGGGCTATATAAAATCCTATCGAAAATGGGCATTTCAACCATTGCGAGTTACAGAGGTTCGCAGTTGTTTGAAATTGTTGGTTTAAAGTCAGAGATTGTTAAATTGTGCTTTAAAGGCACCGTCAGCCGTATTCAAGGTGCAGGCTTTAAAGAGCTAGAAGATGAGCAGAAGCAACTATCAAAAACAGCTTGGAATGCACGTAAAACAACCGAGCAAGGTGGCTTGCTTAAATATGTACACGGCGGTGAATATCATGCGTATAACCCGGATGTAGTTAACTCACTACAAGACGCCGTTCGTTCTGGTGATATGAGTAAATATCGTATTTATTCAGATGAAGTAAATAACCGTCCAGCAGCGTCCATGCGTGACATGTTCCGCCTGAAGTTTGATGATGCGAAAGCCATTTCAATAGATGATGTAGAGGCCGCGGACAATTTGTATACCCGCTTTGATACCGCAGCGATGTCATTGGGCGCGTTGTCACCTGAAGCACATGAAACATTAGCGATTGCCATGAACCGATTGGGCGGACGCTCAAACTCCGGTGAGGGCGGCGAAGATCCCGTTCGCTTTGGTACAGAAAAAATATCAAAAATTAAACAAATTGCATCAGGGCGATTCGGTGTAACGCCGCATTACTTGGTTAATGCAGATGTTCTACAAATTAAAGTAGCGCAGGGTGCTAAACCAGGCGAAGGCGGCCAATTGCCGGGCGACAAGGTCAATAAGATGATTGCGACCTTACGTTATTCAAAACCAGGTGTGGCGCTCATTTCCCCGCCGCCGCATCACGATATTTACTCAATCGAAGATTTGGCGCAGTTAATTTTTGATTTAAAACAAGTCAACCCAGATGCCTTGGTTTCCGTAAAGTTGGTATCTGAAGCAGGCGTCGGCACCATTGCAGCCGGTGTTGCTAAGTGTTACGCCGACTTAATTACCATTGCCGGTTACGATGGTGGAACGGGCGCAAGCCCATTAACATCCGTACGTTACGCGGGTGCGCCTTGGGAATTAGGTTTAACAGAAACGCACCAAATTCTATTAGCAAACGATTTAAGAAGCAAAGTGCGTTTACAAACTGATGGTGGCCTGAAAACAGGCCTAGATGTTATTAAAGCCGCTATTTTAGGTGCGGAGAGCTTTGGTTTTGGTACCGGCCCGATGGTCGCTATGGGATGTAAGTACTTACGTATTTGCCACCTTAATAACTGCGCAACGGGTATTGCGACGCAAGACAATGTATTACGAATGAAGCACTATCATGGCGAAGTTGAATATGTGATGAACTATTTCCGCTTCTTGGCTCAAGAAGTGCGTGAGCTGTTAGCTAAATTGGGTTTCACAAAGCTTGAAGATATTATTGGCCGAACAGATTTGTTAGAACAAGTCGAAGGCGCAACAGATAAGCAACGTGGCCTTGATTTACAAGCCATTCTTGATTTTATTCCTGGCAATGAAGATAAAGTACAGCATTGCATCACACCGCAAAACGACCCCTTTGATAACGCAGAGTTTGCAGAGGCGATGGTCGTGGATATTTTGCCAGCGATTGAGGCGAAAACAGGCGGCACGTTTGAATATAGCATTGGCAATATCCATCGTTCGATAGGCGCGCGTTTATCGGGTGAAATTGCTAAACGTTATGGCAATAAAGGCATGGACGACGCACCTATCCAAATTAATTTCAAAGGCTCTGCTGGGCAAAGCTTTGGCGTTTGGAATGCAGGCGGCTTGAATATGACCCTAGAAGGCGATGCCAACGATTATGTAGGCAAAGGTATGGCAGGCGGTAAATTGGTATTGAAATCACCGGAAAATAGTGCCTTTAAAAGCCATGAAACCACCATCATGGGCAACACATGTCTATATGGAGCCACCAGCGGTAAAGTTTTTGCAGCCGGTTTGGCAGGCGAACGTTTTGCTGTTCGTAATTCGGGCGCAACGGCTGTTGTAGAAGGCATTGGCGACCATGGTTGCGAATACATGACCGGCGGTGTCATTGCAGTTTTGGGCGACACGGGCATTAATTTTGGTGCAGGTATGACGGGTGGTTTTGCTTTCGTGCTTGACGAGTCGCGCGGGTTTGTTGACAGATATAACCATGAGCTGATTGAAATTCACCGGGTACATACAGAACCTATGGCCTCACACAGTGACTATTTACGCAGTTTAATCGAAGAGTTTGTCGCTGAAACAGGCAGCCCGCGAGGCCAAGACATACTCGATAATTTTGCAGATTACGTACACCGCTTCTGGTTAGTGGTGCCTAAAGCAGCAGATGTTAAATCCCTATTAGATTCATTAAGCTCACAAGCAGCTTAACGCACAGAGATACGAAATAGATGGCTAATAATTTTCAATTTGTTGATGTTCCACGGATAGATCCCATTAAGATTCCTGCGGCTCAAAGAAAGCAAGAGTTCAAAGAAATTTACAATGAGTACGATGCGAGTAATGCCGCAGAACAAGCGGATCGTTGCTTACATTGCGGTAACCCGTATTGCGAATGGAAGTGCCCCGTGCATAATTACATTCCAAACTGGTTAAAGCTTATTTCAGAAGGTAAGTTGATAGAAGCGGCTGAAATGTCACATAAAACCAATTCATTACCCGAAATTTGTGGTCGAATTTGCCCGCAAGATCGATTATGTGAAGGTTCTTGTACATTGAACGATGAGTTTGGCGCTGTCACCATCGGCTCTATCGAAAAATATATTTCCGATGAAGCCTTTAAACAAGGCTGGCGCCCAGATTTGTCAGCGGTTGTTAGCACCGGCAAACGTGTGGCTATTATTGGCGCAGGGCCCGCGGGCTTAGGCTGTGCAGATATTTTAGTGCGTAATGGCGTCAAGCCTATCGTTTACGATCGTTACCCAGAAGTGGGTGGTTTGTTAACGTTTGGTATTCCGCCATTTAAATTAGAAAAAAGTGTGGTTAAAAACCGCCGTGAAATTCTTGAAGGCATGGGTGTTGAATTTGTACTCGGCACTGAAATTGGTAAAGACATTCCTTTTCAACAATTACTTGATGAGTATGATGCCGTATTTCTAGGTATGGGCACATACAAATTTATGAAAGGCGGGTTTCCGGGTGAAGACCTTGATGGTGTATATGAAGCGCTGCCGTATCTTGTTTCTAACATTAACCGTCTGATGGGCCTAGAAGGCGTAAATACCATCATGGGTGATAAGTTCATCGACATGAAAGGCAAGCGCGTTGTTGTGTTAGGCGGTGGTGATACTGCGATGGATTGTAACCGTACAAGTATTCGACAAGGCGCGGAAGAAGTGATCTGTGCATACCGTCGTGATGAAGAAAATATGCCGGGTTCGCGCCGAGAAGTGGCCAATGCGAAAGAAGAAGGCGTTAATTTCCTTTGGAATCGTCAACCGATTGAAATTATCGGAACGGACAAAGTTGAAGGCATTAAATTAGTGACAACAGAGCTTGGTGAGACCGACGAACGTGGCCGTCGACGCCCTGTTGTTGTACCCGGCACAGAAGAAATTGTTCCTGCCGATAACATTATTGTCGCGTTTGGTTTTCAACCCAGTCCATTACCTTGGTTTGCCGATTACGGCATTACTCTTGATGACCGTGGTCGCGTGGTTGCGCCTTCTGATAGTGATTATGCATTTCAAACGAGCAATAAAAAAGTATTTGCTGGTGGTGATATGGTGCGAGGATCTGACCTCGTCGTTACCGCTGTATATGAAGGCCGGGAAGCAGCGGAAGGCATTCTAAATTATCTAGATGTCTAGGTAGTCGTTTAACGAAACCCAAATATGTCGATTTTAAAAAATGATTTAATATTAAGAACGCTGCGTGGCGAACAAACTGAGCGCACGCCAGTATGGATGATGCGTCAGGCAGGCCGTTATTTGCCAGAATATAGGGCAACGCGGGCACAAGCCGGTAGTTTTTTAGATTTGTGCAAAAATGCAGAGCTGGCTTGCGAAGTCACTTTGCAGCCATTAGAGCGTTATCCGTTAGATGCCGCCATTTTATTCTCCGACATTCTCACCATTCCTGATGCGATGGGCTTAGGGCTGTATTTTGAAGAAGGTGAAGGCCCTCGTTTTGAGCGAACGGTACGTACAGCGGCAGATGTAGACAAGCTATTCGTACCAGACCCCAACCAAGAGCTTCAGTATGTCATGAATGCCGTTTCAACCATTAAAAAAGGGTTGGATGGGCGCGTGCCACTGATTGGGTTTTCAGGCAGTCCTTGGACGCTTGCGTGCTATATGGTTGAAGGCAGTGGCAGTAAGAATTTTGCGAACGTTAAACGCATGATGTACGACACGCCTGAATTAATGCACAGGCTGTTAGATATCGTCAGTCAATCTGTTATCAGTTACCTTCAAGCACAGATTGAAGCCGGCGCAGAGATTGTGATGGTCTTTGATACGTGGGGTGGTAATTTAAGTACCCGTGATTATGAAACATTTTCACTCGCGTATACCCGAAAAATTGCACAAGCACTTCAAGCGTCTAACCCTACGGTACCTCGTATGTTATTTACCAAAGGCGCTGGCGTTTGGTTAAAACCGATGGCTGAAGCAGGTTACGATGGTTTAGGTGTGGATTGGACAACTGATTTAACCTTGGCGCGTGAGTTGACGCAAGATAAGGTGGTATTGCAAGGTAATCTTGACCCAACCAGCCTGTACGCAAGTCCAGATACTATTCGCCAAAAAGTACGTGATGTGTTGGCCGATTATGGACATGGGCATAAACATATCTTCAACTTAGGTCATGGCATCTTGCCGGACATTAATCCCGAACACGTCACAGCGTTTATTGATGAAGTACACGTCAGTAGCCCGGCTTATCACCTGTAGGTTTTATTGAGTTCTTTTGGCGAATAACTTGAATAGCACCTGTTAGCTGTTTAATTCTATTGGCGTACTTTCTAACGCGCCCTGCAGACGATTGTTGAATATCATTTAAGAGTTTTTCGGATTCATCTAAGCGCTTTAAGCCAATCAATGCGTGCGCTTGCATTAAGCCAAACCGGGGGTTTCTTGGATTAAGTTTTAGCCCAGTATCAGCCGTTTTTAATGCCTCAGGAAAGCGATTTTGTTTCATACGAATAGCAAATAAATGGACTAATGAATAATAGCGGTGCGCGCTTTTGCCATTCGGCTTATCAATTAATGATTGTAGCCAACTACTCACATCATCAGCTTTGGACAAGCAGCGTTCATTACCAGACATAACACACTTAATGGCAACATCTAATGCACGGATGCCCCAAGCGCCCATTGGTTTTTCTCGGATAATGTTTGCAATATAGTCTGGTCGAGCAAGTTGTAAGGAATCCAGTTGATTTTCTAATTGTGAGAAGGACCGGGGAGTCACCATGCTTAGACTGATTAAAAACCCCGCTTCTTCAGGTGATAACTCAGCTGCGCGTAAATAATACGCATAAGAACGTTCAAAATCTTTTTCGCGTTTACGTAAAATCTCACCGCGTAAATACTGACTGCTAGGGGAGTCGGGGTGATTCATTGCTAAACTTTCAATCAGAGTCGACTCGGCACCCCAGTAATGAGCACGATTAAAGGTGCCAAAGCCTATTGATCAATATGTCAAATTTCTCTTGCTCGAAAGAAGGCGAAAATCAAGCTGGCTGACCCCTTGATTTTTTGTGGATTTGCCGGAACCCGTTGGGCCGGTGACGAGCACGAGTCCGCGAGGCACGTTGATGATTTCTTTAAACGATTCAGGGCAACCAAGGTCTTCTAGGCTAAGGATGTCCACGGGGATGGTTCTAAATACCGCCGCTGCGCCGCGATCTTGGTTGAAGGCGTTAACACGAAAACGCGCAGTGCCGGGCAATTCAAACGAGAAATCGACTTCGAGAAATTCTTCATAATCTCGGCGCTGTCTATCGTTCATGATGTCATATATCATCGCGTGAAATTCTTTGTGTTCAAGCTCAGGCATGTTGATGCGGCGAATGTCACCATCGACACGAATCATAGGCGGCAAGCCTGCTGACAGGTGTAAGTCAGACGCGTTATTTTTAGTACTGAAGGCTAATAAATCTTAAATATCCATGTTTTAAATCCGTTTTAACGTGAAGGCTTTGGTTTGTTTGTATAATCCCATAAGCAAGAAAATAACACTAACGTTGATTCAAGTAAATCGACTTATTTTTTAGTATAGACATGAATTGAAATAATGCCTTCTTTATTACAACGATATTTTGCTCAGCAAGACGTAATTAACGTTATACAACAACAGGCATCAGCAAGCCCTGTGAAATTATTGGCGGTGAGTAAAACGAGGCCGGCAGACGATGTGGCGAGGTTGTACAAGGCGGGGCAGCGTGATTTTGGTGAAAATTATTTACAGGATGCACTAGAAAAACAACGTGCGCTGGCCCATCTTGATATTGCTTGGCATTTTATTGGCCCGATACAATCGAATAAAACGCGTGATATTGCGCGCTACTTTAGTTGGGTGCACAGTGTTGATCGCCTGAAAGTGGCACGACGTTTAAGTGAACAACGGCCGATCGGCATGTCGCCGTTGGATATTTGTTTGCAAGTGAATGTTGATGAGGAAGAAACAAAGGCTGGCTTGATGTTGCATGAGCTGCGAGACAAAATCGAGCCGATATTAGCGCTGAAGAATATAAGGTTACGCGGATTAATGGCCATTCCCAAGGCAGGTAAAACAGTGGCTGAACAGCGACAATCGTTTAAAAAGGTGGCGGATGCGCTGGCGGAGATAAATCAGCAGTTCGATTTGGCCTTGGATACTTTGTCGATGGGCATGAGTGGCGATTTAGAGGCAGCAATTGCGGAAGGCGCTACGATGGTGAGAGTGGGAACGGCGATTTTTGGTGTTCGCGCCACCAAAAGTAAGGTTTAATACGGCTATATTTTAATTTTTAATTGAACGGGAAAATGAATACACAACACATTGGGTTTATTGGCGGCGGCAACATGGCTAGCAGCTTAATTGGTGGTTTGGTCAGTAATGGTTATCCGGCGGATAAGATGACGGTGTCGGACTTAGATGCTAAAAAACTGAGTTATTTAAGTGACACATTTGGCGTACATACGACGCAAGACAGTAACGCGTTAGTACGGGGCGCTGATATTTTAGTGTTGGCGGTTAAGCCGCAGCATATGCAGACCGTTGCGGAGACTGTGAGTGAGTCGACACAAAAGAAAAAGCCGGTGGTTGTGTCAATTGCGGCGGGGATTCGCGTGGGCGCGATGCAGCGTTGGTTAGGCGGCGAGTTGCCGATAGTGCGCTGTATGCCGAACACGCCGGCGTTGGTGAAAACCGGCGCAACGGGTTTATATGCCAATGAACACGTTAGCGATGATCAAAAAGATCAAGTTGAATCTTTATTGCGCGCGGTAGGCGTGACGGTTTGGCTTGAAACTGAAAGCGAGCTGGATGCTGTTACGGCCTTGTCGGGTAGCGGGCCGGCTTATTTCTTTATGATGATGGAATCGCTTGAAGCGGCGGCGATTGAGGCCGGTCTGGATCAAAAAACGGCACAATTGTTGACGCAAGAAACGGCGTTAGGGGCGGCTAAGATGGCGTTGGAATCCAGCGAGTCAGCGGGCGTGTTACGAGAACGGGTGACCTCACCAGGCGGCACAACGGAACGTGCACTTGGCGTAATGAACGAGCGCGGGTTACCGGATATCTTCAAACAAGCTGTGTTAGCAGCGAGGGATCGTTCGATTGAATTGTCCGATGAACTGGGGGGCAACTAATGCCAGTAGGATATTTGTCTAACCCAATAATGCTAATTGCGAATACGGTGATTGGCGCGTATATTTTTGTGTTGATTTTGCGTGTGTTATTGCAGTATTCGGGCGCTGATTCACGCAATCCGGTGTCGAGTTTTATAATTAAGGCAACGCAAGCGCCATTAACAGCACTAAAGCCTATTTTCCCAACGATTAAAAACATCAACTTATCAGCCATTGCGTTGGTGCTGGCGCTGCAAATGGCGTTAGGCCTTATGATGGTGATGGGTCAGCCGAATGCAAGTATCTGGATGATTTTTATTTGGAGTTTGACCGAAGTTATCAGCAATATCATTAATGTTTTTATCTACAGTATTTTTGCGACGGTGATTTTAAGCTGGATTAACCCTGGCGCGCATAATCCCATTATTGAGTTGCTGTATAAAATTACAGAGCCGGTATTAAAGCCTTGCCAGCGTTTGATTCCGCCGATGGGTGGGTTTGACCTGAGCCCGATGGTGGCGTTACTTGGCTTGCAAGTAATAAAAATGCTGTTGTTACCGCCCCTGTTTGCATTAATGTAAAACAGCGTTTAGTCGAGATGTGTTATTGGTATGCCGTCTAATTATTACGCATGGCAGGACGACATATTATTGTTTAATGTTTTCTTGCAACCGCGCGCGAGTAGAAATGCGTTGCTTGGTCTGCACGATAACGCCATCAAAATCGCCCTAACGTCTCCGCCGATAGATGGCGAGGCGAATAAGCAGCTTATTCAGTTTCTGGCCAAATTGTTTCGGGTAAAGAAATCGAGTATTGCAATCAGTTCTGGCGCGCATCATCGCCGTAAACGCATCAGTGTGTGCGAGCCATCACAGTTCCCAGCAGAATTTTTTAAATAATCATCTATACTTTGATGAACGCGCAGGGATATTAGCGTGACGTTCAATAACAGGTGCTTGATGAAATGAATCTTGATACGCAACTTCGCAGTTATGATCTGTGGAAACAGTCAATGGCTAAAGCCATTCATGATTATCAAACTTGGCTTGATGACTCGAGTTTGAGTGATACCGAGACTGAGTTGATGTTAATCAAGAATTTACGCCTACTTGAAAAAGACAATATTACGATTGCCTTTGCGGCGGAATTTTCGCGTGGCAAAACAGAATTAATCAACGCGCTATTTTTCTCATCTGCCGGCATTCGTTTACTGCCGTCTAGCCCCGGGCGAACAACGATGTGC
The DNA here is from genome assembly GCA_039830885.1 of Cycloclasticus sp. Classification (GTDB taxonomy): domain Bacteria; phylum Pseudomonadota; class Gammaproteobacteria; order Methylococcales; family Cycloclasticaceae; genus Cycloclasticus. The sequence goes on along the minus strand of JBDOOJ010000106.1, from coordinate 1,824 downwards.
CCGACTGAGTTATTTTATGACGCAAAAGAAGCGCCGTATCTTCGATTATTAGACATTGAAACACGCGGCGAAGATCGATCCATTGAAGATTACAAGCAGGATGCGAAACAGTGGACGCACATGGAGTTGGACTGTGAATCGCCCGAACAAATGCAAGACACGTTCTTGGAATTATTAAAGACTAAAACGGTATCGGCTGAACGGGCAAAGCAATTGGGCCTTGCCGGTAATAATGATGTTGACGGTGAGGTGACGATTCCCTATTGGCGCCATGCATTGATTAGTTTTCCGCACCCATTATTAGAAAAAGGCTTAACGTTTTTGGATACGCCGGGTTTGAATGCATTGGGTAGTGAGCCTGAGCTGACCTTGAGCATGCTGCCTAACGCGCAAGCAATGATTTTTGTGTTGGCGGCAGATACCGGCGTGACACAAAGTGACATGACAATGTGGGAGCAACATATTCAGGTGTATAGAAACAAACACCCACATGGCTTGGCGGTGGTGTTGAACAAGATTGACACACTCAATGATGAGTTGATGAGTGATGAAGAGTGGACTCAGTCGATTCACAAACAAACATTGGAGACGGCGCGTTTATTGTCGTTAGATGAGCAAACGATATTCCCGCTATCGGCAAAACAGGCATTGATTGCAAAAATAAAACAAGACGACGACGCATTGCTAACGAGCCGTTTGTCGGGGCTTGAAAACTTTCTGTCAGATCGAATTTTAAGTTCGCAAAAAGAAATTCTTCAGCGCAAGGTGGTTGATGATGTCGTTGAAAATATCGCGCTGGCTGGCGATGCGATTAATAGTCGGCTGAAGAATGCTGTTAAACACGCAGAAGAGCTCGACAGTATCTGCGATAAAAGCGAAGAGGCAACAGGCGAGCTGTTATTAGTAACGCGTAAAGAACAGACGATATACAATAAAAATTTGACGCATTTAAAGACCAGTCGACATATTTTTTATACGCAGATATCGGACTTGTTAGAGGTGGTAAATCCCGCGCGAATTTCGGATATTGTTATTGAAGGCCGGGATCAAATGCTTAAAAGCTGGACCAGTATTGGTATCCGCCAGGGCATGCAAAACAGTTTTGACGGGCTTAATACGCTGTTGAATGAAACGTTAATTACCACGCGAACGAGCATTAAATTGTTGGATGCTATCTATAAGAGATTTAAAGACGAGCATGACATTGATGTTGAACAGCCCGCTGCATTCGATATAAGCATTTATCAACAGCAATTAGATCACCTGTTGAAAAACGGCTTAGAATTTAGCAGTAGTTCATCTGCCGCAATGACAGGGCAAAATGCGTTAGCGAAACGTTTTGTTGATACCATTGGCGGTCAGGCGGTGTCTATTTTTGAACAAGCTCAATCGGACGTTAATACGTGGAAATCGACGGCGTTATCGTCTTTAATCCGCGAAGTAAATGAGCAAAAAACGTTTATGGAAAGTTTACGTAATGTATCGGCGGGCAGAGAAGAGTTGGATATAAAAATTGCGCAAAACAAACAGCTAGAAAAAGACTTGCAAGCGAATGTTGGTGCCCTGCAAGTGATTTTGCAGAACATTCAGGCGCCGGCGACGATGACAACTGCAGACGAAAATTTGCAGTCAGTTGCTAGTTAATTAGCAATAAAAATTAAATCCCAAACGCCGTGACCTAGGCGTAAACCGCGATGTTCAAATTTAGTTAACGGCCTGTATGCAGGGCGTTCGGCATAACCTGTTTTTATTGAATTGGCAAAGCCGCTGTGTGCATTGAGCGTTACCATCATATGTTCTGCGTAATTTTCCCAATCGGTTGCG
>JBDOOJ010000071.1:0-55809 GCA_039830885.1 Cycloclasticus sp. | reverse complement strand
GCACCGCTTTCTTGGGTGATATGGAAGCCAATTGGTTCTTCGGTATATCACCTAATGCATTTGGCGTGGTGGGGGCTATCGTTAACTTTACAGTGGCATTCATCGTTAGCAAAATCACTGGACCCGCCCCCGAAGAAATTCAGCAGTTAGTTGAAAACTTCCGCATCCCATCCGGCGCCGGAGCTGCGCACCACCACTAACTAGATAAAACCACACGATAATTAGACTATAAAAAAGGCTCCTAATTTAAAGGAGCCTTTTTTATTCAGTTACGATACGTTAAAACAGTACGCATTATTGCAAATGAACAAACACTCTAAATTAGCTTTACTCCTTGCTCCCTTTCTTATTGTCGGTGGCTACATAGCTTCCGACCAATATATTGAATACAACGATAATAAAACGAAAATCTTTACCCTATCAGTCGCTAGCAAATGCGATATTTTTAAACGTGGCTGCATTCTAGAGTCCGGCAATATGCAAATCAACATCACGCATAATAAAGGCATCACTAAAGCAAACACCAGCTTTCCTGTCGATAGCGTGCTGATTTCACAGCTTCACGTTGACGGCAATGAAACGATTTATAGTTTAAACAAAGCAGGGAGTTTTCAATATTGGGAAAGAGAAACTGATCTAGGTAACGCTATCAACAATGACTTAAACTACACGTTGAGAGTCGTCATTAAACAAAAAGGACGCGTGTATTTATGTGAATTGAATGTGTCAAGAACAAACGAAACCGACACGCATTAGAATATTATATTGACTCAATGCCCCTTACTTTCCTTCCACAGGTTCGGTCGAATCACTGATATCTTTTTTAACATCCTGAAGAGAGCTTTCAACTTTATCTACCGATTTCAACAGCTCGCTTTCCACAATACTTGCCTGTTTTTCCAAAGACGCCCGCAGTTCTTCCAAACGCAGTTGCTCGTCTATATCGTATTTAACCGTTTTAATTGCGCCACGCGCTTTCCCTATCCATAACCCGACCGTGCGAGCTACGCGAGGAAGCTTCTCCGGTCCAATTACCAGTAGAGCTATCACGCCTATTAAGCACAACTCTAGAAAGCCAATATCAAACATAATTCAATCGTTTTACCTTATTGATTTAAGACGTCACAACAAAACATCATGAACTCGAAAATTATACCTTGAATAAGGCGTCCTAAAATCCTGTTGCGGTTATTTTTTCAGCCACTTCAATAGTGAAACATTTCTTTTACATAGAATAAACCCTGCCTCCCACTAAAACAAAAAAAAGCCCTACATAAAGCAGGGCTTTTAATATAACTAATGGTAAAGCTGGGTTACATCATGCCGCCCATACCACCCATTCCACCCATGTCTGGCATACCACCAGCAGCACCGGCTTCTTCAGGTTCGTCGGTAATCATCGCTTCAGTTGTAATCATTAAACCAGCAATAGATGCAGCATTTTGCAATGCTGTTCTTGTTACTTTAGCTGGATCAAGAATACCCATTTTAATCATGTCGCCATATTCACCCGTTGCAGCGTTGTAGCCTACATTGCCTTCAGCTTGTTTAACGGCTTGAAGAACAACAGATGCTTCTTCACCAGCATTGGTAACGATTTGACGTAATGGCTCTTCCATTGCACGTAGCGCAATTTTAATGCCGATTTCTTGATCGTGATTAGCTGCTTCAGCTTTGCTTGCTGCTTCTAACACACGAATTAACGCAACACCGCCACCAGGTACTACACCTTCTTCAACCGCTGCGCGAGTTGAATGCAACGCATCTTCCACGCGTGCTTTTTTCTCTTTCATTTCAACTTCTGTTGTTGCGCCAACTTTAATAACGGCAACACCGCCTGACAATTTAGCCATGCGCTCTTGAAGTTTTTCTTTGTCGTAGTCTGACGTTGCATCTTCAGCCTGTGTGCGAATTTGAACAACACGGCCTTCGATGTCAGCCGCTTTGCCTGCACCATCAACAACGACGGTGCTGTCTTTAGAGATATGAACGCGTTTAGCAGAACCTAAATCTTCTAAGGTTGCTTTCTCGAGTGTTAAACCGACTTCTTCAGCAATAACAGTGCCGCCCGTTAAAATAGCGATATCTTCTAACATCGCTTTACGACGATCACCAAATCCTGGTGCTTTAACAGCGGCTACTTTTACGATACCGCGCATGTTATTAACAACTAAGGTTGCCAATGCTTCGCCTTCAATATCTTCCGCAATGATCAATAAAGGACGGCCTGATTTCGCAACGGCTTCTAGGATTGGTAATAAATCACGAATGTTTGAGATTTTCTTGTCGTGTAACAAAATAACAGGCTCATCCAGATCAACGCCCATGTTTTCTTGGTTGTTGATGAAGTAAGGAGACAAGTAACCACGATCAAACTCCATGCCTTCAACAACGTCTAATTCGTTTTCTAAACCTGAGCCTTCTTCAACGGTAATTACGCCTTCTTTACCGACTTTATCCATAGCTTCTGCGATGATTTCACCAACAGACTCATCAGAGTTAGCAGAGATTGAACCTACTTGAGCGATCGCTTTCGTATCCGTACAAGGAACAGCTAAATCTTCTAAACCTTTAACCGCTGCAACCACTGCTTTATCAATGCCGCGTTTTAAATCCATTGGATTCATGCCAGCAGCGACTGATTTCATACCTTCAACTAAAATAGCTTGAGCCAATACAGTCGCTGTTGTTGTTCCATCACCTGCCACATCAGACGTTTTAGACGCAACTTCTTTAACCATTTGCGCGCCCATGTTTTGGAACTTATCTTTTAATTCGATTTCTTTCGCAACAGACACACCATCTTTTGTGATAGTTGGGCCGCCGAAGCCTTTGTCTAAAACAACATTACGACCTTTAGGGCCTAACGTTACTTTAACTGCTTTCGCTAGAATATTAACGCCTTCAACCATTAAGCTGCGTGCGTCATCTCCAAATTTAACTTGCTTTGCCATGTTTATTTTCCTTAGGTTATATGTTTATTTATTCAACAATCGCAATAACGTCGTCTTCACGCATCACCAATAATTCGTCGCCATCTACTTCAACTTCAGTACCAGAATATTTACCAAACAACACGTTGTCGCCCACTTTCAAAGTCATTGGCTGAAGGTCGCCTTTGCTGTTCGTTGCACCATTACCGACTGCAAGAACTTCGCCACGGCTTGGTTTTTCTTTTGCTGAATCTGGAAGCACGATGCCGCCAGCACTTACTGCTTCTTCTTCAACGCGTTTGATAATAACTCGGTCATTTAATGGACGTAAATTCATCTTTAAAACTCCTATTTAATTAATGATTGTTAGCTTTGCTATTGGGATATGGGGCGACGTGCTACCAATTCAACCCTATACGCCGAAAATTAATGATTATCTTGACTGTAATTGGCACTCAACTCAAGAGAGTTGCTAATTCTAGCGGCAGATAACGTTGTGTCAAGCAAAGTACTTAAAACTCGGTTACCATAATTACCAATAACAAACCCTATTTAAGTAAGCATATGAATGACGAACAGCTTTTAAGGTACAGCCGACAAATCATGTTGCCTTCCATCGACTTTGAAGGGCAAGAAATACTACTCAACTCACGCGTACTTATAATAGGTATGGGCGGCTTAGGTAGCCCCGTTGGACTTTACTTAGCCGCCGCTGGTATTGGGCACCTAGTTATCAGCGACTTTGACGAGGTGGACCTTTCAAACCTACAGCGCCAAATAGCCCACACCACCAACAGCATTGGCATGTCTAAAGTTGAATCGGCCAAACAAACGTTTGAGGGCATTAACCCGCTTATAACTATAACCGCCATCAATAAAAAGCTAGAAGGCGATGATTTATTAAAACAAGTAAAACTTGCTGATATTGTGGTGGATTGCTGCGATAACTTCGAAACACGGTTCGCCATTAACGATGCCTGCGTAGCAGCGAAAACCCCGCTGGTATCTGGCGCAGCGATTCGTTTTGAAGGGCAAATATCTGTTTTTGATTCACGTGACGACACATGCCCTTGCTACAACTGCCTATACCCACGCGATGGTGCAGTTGCTCAATCTTGTTCCGAAAATGGAGTCATTGCACCCATTACCGGCATCATCGGCAGCATGCAGGCGTTAGAAACTATAAAAGTACTGACTGACGCTGGTGAATCGCTGCAAGGCCGCGTTCTATTGCTCGACGGCCTATCCATGGAATGGCAAAGTATGCAGTTACCACGCAACCCAAAATGCCCTACTTGCGGCATTAGCGCTTAGCCAAATCACTTGCAATCATCGTTAAAACACATATACTAATACACATGCAGCTTTAAGTTGTTGATAATTAAATTTAAGACCTACAGGAGACTCGGCATGAAATGGGAAACACCAACATACAAAGATTTACGTTTCGGTTTTGAAGTAACAATGTACATCTACAACCGATAGTAAAAAGATTTTCATCTAAAAGGGGTTCCGTTAGGAGCCCCTTTTTTATTTCAGCTATAAAAGTTTTATAACGCGTTATAAGTGCAGTAAAGACAAGGCAAAATATACTTAAAAACGGAGTTTACATACAGTAAATGAGTATTTTAAGTCTGTTTTTCCAATGTGCCCCTCGCGGGTAAACGACGTATTTACTAACGTAATAGCTTTACAGAAGCTTCTTATAAGAAGGTAATATAATGCAAATTCGAGTTTTAGGTTCCGGCGCTGGCGGTGGTTTTCCTCAATGGAACTGTAGCTGCCCCAACTGTAAAGCGGTACGCGCTGGCACCATCAAAGCTTCTACCCGTAATCAATCATCCATTGCTGTATCGTCCGACGGTGAACATTGGGCGCTATTTAATGCATCCCCCGATGTCCGCGCCCAATTAGAAGCCTTTCCGGAAATTCACCCAAAAAACAAAGTCCGCGGCACAGGCATTGAAGCCATCGTGATGTTTGATTCTCAAATTGACCACGCCACTGGCCTGTTAATTTTGCGTGAAGGTGATCCGCTGACGATTTATTGCACTGATATGGTGAAGCAAGATCTCACCAGCGGTTTTCCTATTTTTAATATTTTGGAGCATTTCTGCGGTGTAGAAGACCACCCTATTCCATTGAATGGTGATTCGTTTACTATTCCTAATATTGATGACCTTGAATTCACTGCATTGCCATTAAAAAGTAAAGCACCACCGTATTCACCACACCGTAATGATCCGCACGAAGGTGATAACATTGGCATGATTATTCGCCAAGTATCAACAGGCAAAACCACCTTCTACGCACCGGGTTTAGGTGTGATTGAACCGCACGTTGAAAAAGCGATGACAGATGCCGATTGCGTATTAGTCGATGGTACGTTTTGGACAGACGACGAATTAGCATCTGTTGGCAGACCATTACTCGCAAGAAAAATCGGCCATTTACCGCAATCGGGTGAAGGCGGCATGATTGAGTTTTTAGACACGCTAGATAAACCGCGAAAAATTTTGATTCATATCAATAATACCAACCCAATTCTCAACGAAGAATCTGCGGAACGCGATATACTGACGCAACACGGCATTGAGGTGTCGTACGACAACATGAATATCGAATTATAAACATGACAGAACAAGCCCCTTGGTCTTTAGAAGAATTTGAAAAGCGCATTCGCGATATGGAGCGTTTTTACCACATCAATCATCCGTATCACGTGATGATGCATGAAGGCACACTAACCACAGAACAAATTCGTGGCTGGGTGGCAAACCGATTTTATTACCAAGTAAATATCCCTTTAAAAGACGCAGCGATCATGGCGAATTGCCCCGACCGCGACACCCGTGCACAGTGGGTTCAACGTATTATTGACCACGATGGCGCACCGGGTGAAATTGGCGGCATTGAAGCATGGTTACAACTCGGCGAAGCGGTTGGCCTAACACGTGAAGAAGTGCTGTCTGAGGAGCACGTATTGCCCGGCGTTCGTTTTGCTGTGGATGCGTACGTTAACTTTGCACGCCGAGCCGATTGGCACGAAGCAGCAAGCTCGTCATTAACTGAATTATTCGCGCCAAAAATCCATCAGCAACGCTTGGACAATTGGCCAGAACATTACCCGTGGATTGACCTAACAGGCCTCACCTATTTCCAAAAACGCCTCAGCGAAGCAAGGCGTGATGTAGAACACGGCTTACGCATTACACTTGAATATTACAAAACCCGCGCAGAACAAGAAAAAATGTTGGGTATTTTAAAATTCAAACTCGACATTCTTTGGACAATGGCTGATGCCATGCACATGGCCTATGTGCATAAAATGCCGCCATATTTTACGGTTGAATCATGAGTTTATTAACTGACCAAGCATTACATCTCGCCGCCGGATACCGCCTGCAATGGGAAGAAGCGCAAAACATGTTTGTATTGCTATACCCCGAAGGATTGATTGAACTAAACCAAAGCTCAGCAGAAATATTACAAGTATGCGATGGCGCAAACAAATTGGCTGACATTGTTCAAACCTTAGAAACAAAGTTTGAAACAACAGGCTTGGAAAACGACATCACAAACTTTTTAAACACGGCATTGGATAATGGCTGGCTCACTCAAAGCACCTAGCCCACCACGCTGGCTGTTAGCAGAGCTAACGTACGCTTGCCCGTTGCAATGCCCGTATTGTTCGAACCCGCTCGACTACGCTAATTTTAAAGACGAATTATCGACCGACGACTGGAAGCGCGTACTCAAACAATCCCGCGACATGGGCGCAGTACAACTGGGTTTTTCTGGCGGTGAACCACTGGTAAGAAAAGATCTTGTAGAACTCGTCGATTATTCGCACGAACTCGGTTATTACACCAACCTCATCACATCCGGCTACAACATGGATGAGGCGAAAATTATTGAGCTGAAAGAAGCCGGTCTCGACCATATCCAAATTAGTCTGCAAGCCAGCTCAAAAGAACTAAATGACTTTATTGCAAGCACTGAAAGTTTTGATCACAAAAAAGTCGTCGCCAAGTTGATTAAAAAACACGGTTATCCGATGGTGTTATGCGTCGTCTTGCACCGCCAGAATATTCACCAAATGAAAGATATTCTTGAAATGGCCATTGAACTCGGCGCAGATTTTGTAGAGCTCGCCAACACCCAATATTACGGGTGGGCGCACCATAACCGCGACCAACTGATGCCAACGCAAGAACAATTACAAAAAGCCGAAGCGATTGCCAATGAGTACCAAGCCTCGCAAAAAGGTAAGATGAAAATCTACTACATCGTCCCCGACTTTTTTGAAGGTCGGCCCAAAGCCTGTATGAATGGCTGGGGAACCACCTTCCTTACGATTGCACCCGATGGTTTGGCACTACCTTGCCACTCCGCTCGTCAGTTGCCTAATTTTGATTGCCCCAGTGTGCGCGACCATTCCATCAGCGAGATATGGAATGAATCAAAAGCCTTCAATTACTTCCGTGGTGATGACTGGATGCAAGAGCCTTGCAGAAGTTGCCCTGAAAAAGACAAAGATTTTGGCGGTTGTCATTGCCAAGCTTTTTTACTCACAGGCGATGCGACCAATGCCGACCCAGTGTGTGATTTATCGCCTCAGCACCATTTAGTAACAGAAGCCATCAATCAAGCTGCCGCCACGCCTATGGAAAAACCGATGGTATTTAGAAACAGCAAAAACTCTAAAGTCTTTTAGCTCAACACATCAAGATAACAGTGGCCTAAAAAATCGACTCGCAAATTGAGTAGCCTCTGGCAACCTGAATATTTCCCGGCTTTCCACCTTCTCAACAAGCCATCGTTCAGCAGTTGCCTCACCTTTCAAAAATACCATTTCTCGGCACAAACTGTCTGCACAACAAAAAGCCGTATCCGTTGCGCTCCAAGTAATGCCGACATGAACATCGCTCGTTTCTTCGAGGTTCAATATGTCTTCGCCAAGCATATTAATCATCACAGGCTCATCCGTTAACGCACAGTTTGACCTTACGGCAGTGGGCAATTGAAACATCGGCGCAACTGCCAATGCGTCTAACGCGCACATCACATACATGTCATGGCCATTCACTTGAACGATATGATCTCGCTCAACGACACTAAAAGGGTAAGCGCCCGTCAGTTCTCCCTTAGTAGAAAGCGTCACCATATCTTTCTTGTTAAGTAAGGTTAACGCGCCTGAAACATCACTGACATGTCTAGTCATCTCATCGCGAGAAGGCGCCCTCCCTTTATCAACAAAAGACCACAGTATTTGTTGATGTAACTGCTTTATGTCAGCTGAACACGTATCTTGACGTTCTTTGAGTGGAAGAATCTGCCTCAAACGATTCAGTGCATTACTTAACTTTTCAGTCATTCTCGACAATAGAATCTACCGCGCTCACCAAGGCATCAATCATCTCTTCGCCATGCGCTAAATGCGTTGAGTTTGCTAACGTGATAAAGCGCGCATTAGGCAACGCTTGGGCCAATGAGAAAGAGGATTCTATTGGGCACATAAAATCTTTTTTACCGTGAATAATCGTGCACGGCAAATCACGCAAGCGAATGGCATTATCGAGAATTTGATTTTCTTCAATAAAGTAACGGTTCATCGCATAATGCGTTTCTATACGCGCTTGCGCAATCGCCGTTTCTGAAACGTCACCGTCTAACCCATCAGCATTAAAATCATCACCCAGTACAACCGCAGCACCCCACGCGTCCCATTCGCGCGTTGTTTTTTGCTGTACTTCTGCGTCATCAATACCTAGGCGATGGTAGTAGGCTTTCAACACATTTTTACGTTCATTGGTTGATATATGTTGCGTAAATCGCAACCAAGCTTCGGGGAACAAACGGTTCGCTCCGTCTTTAAAGAACCAGTCGGCATCTATTCCACGCGCTAAAAATGTACCGCGAAGAATCAACCCCAATACCTTTTGCTTATACTGCTGCGCGTACAGCAACGCCAAGGTTGCGCCCCATGAACCACCGAATAACAACCACGTTTCAATATTCAATTTCTCACGGATCATTTCCATGTCCAAAATCAAATGTTTCGTTGTGTTGTGCTTTAAACGACCCAACGGGCGTGAGCGCCCAGCACCGCGCTGATCCATTAAAATAATGTGAAATTTTTCAGGGTTAAAAAAACAACGATGATGATCTTTACATCGGGAACCGGGTCCACCGTGTAAAAAAATTACAGGGGTGCCTTCTGGGTTACCAACTTGTTCAAAATAAACCTTATGTCCATCGCCGGTTTCTAGCCAGTCTGATGCAAAAGGTTTAATACTTGGATAAAGCTCTCTGGCCATAAAATATGTCTGCAATAGGTGAACAGTAAGCCCTATAGGTTACGCTATACTATGGCTTTTTAAAACTCTCTGAAGCATGTTCGATTTTGTCATTATTGGTGGCGGTATTATCGGTTTATTAACCGCTAAAGAATTGCAAAAAAACGGTGCACGTATTGCCATTATCGAAAAAAATAGCCCCGGCCAGCAAGCCACTTGGGCGGCTGGCGGTATTTTATCGCCGATGCGCCCTTGGCATTATTCCGAAGCAGTTAATGCCATCAGCTCGATTAGCCAATCTATTTACCAACAGTTATCTGAAGAGTTACACACCCAAACGGGCATAGACCCTGAATGGCTGCCATCTGGCATGTTAGTCCTTAATGATGACGATATGGCCCGAGCCATTGATTGGTGCCAACAACATAAGGCGCCGAATGAATTGTTATCGCCGGAACAGTTGAATAAACAATTCGCTCATTTAAAACCATTCGATGAACCCGCTTTACTCCGCAACGATGTTGCAACCATTCGTCCGCATAAACTATTAGCGGCGTTGTCACGCTACTTAGAAGGTAACGGCGTTAGCTTTTTTAACGGGCAAGGCGCTAAAACATTACACACACAATCAAACCAGATAACCGGCGTTGAACTGGATAAGCGCACGATTATAGGCAAGGAATACATTGTTTGCGCAGGCGCTTGGAGCAGTAGACTCATCCCCAAAGACAGCCAGAGACCCGACATCACACCGGTAAAAGGGCAAATGATTTGCTTTCCACCCACCGACATTCCAAATCATTGCATGGTAATGGAAGGCAATCGCTACATTATTCCCAGAAAAGACGGGCGGATTGTCGTCGGCAGCACACGCGAACACACAGGATTCAATACTGCCACCACTCAACAAGCCTTCAAAGAATTACGCGACTTTGCGCAGCAACTGTACCCCGCACTTTCAAACATAGAACCCGATGCACACTGGGCTGGGTTAAGGCCATCGTCGCCCGACAGCATCCCCTATATTTGCCGAGTAGATAACTATGACAACTTAAGCTTAAACGCCGGACACTATAGAAATGGCATCGTTACTGCGCCAGCTAGCGCGCAATTAATGGCTGATATTGTATTAGACAACCCAACCTGCATAGACCCTACGCCCTATCAACTGACGCGTTAAACTATGCCCGTTTACACCCTGTGATATACTCACATCAAGATAAAAACAGCGCAACAATGGATATTTCGAACTCACAATCAGTTAGTCATTTTCTTAAAGAAAGCGGCATAACACCCACTCAACAGCGGATTGAGATTGCCCAGTTTTTATTCAAAAAACAGCAACACGTTAGCGCTGATCAAATAATTTCCAGCCTTAATGACAGTGCAAGTCAAGTATCTAAGGCAACGGTGTACAACACGCTTGGATTATTCGCCAACAAAAACCTGCTGCGTGAAGTCATTATTGACCCCAACAAAGTTTTCTACGACACAAATACCGAGCAGCATCACCATTTCTACAATACCAGCACCAGTGCGCTCACCGATATTTCACAGTCTGATATTAGCATCAACAAATTACCAAACCTTCCTGAAGGTACCGACATTGAAAGTGTCGATGTCATCATTAAAGTCAGCAATAAATAACGTAACCCCTTATGCCGATGTAGCTCAGGTGGTAGAGCGGCTCATTCGTAATGAGTAGGTCAGCGGTTCGAATCCGCTCATTGGCTCCAACCCAAATATACCAAAGTGGCTTGAAATTTGCATATTAGCGGTGTACAACTAATTTAAATAAAGACTAAAAGGAAAGAACGCATGGAATTCAAAAACGTAACTCGATTTATCACTTTTCTCATAACCTTATTTCTCTTACTTTCTGTCACCAGCGTCTCTGCTGCAAGGCAATTTCGCGACATGACCGACCAAATCATCGTTAATTACAACGATGACTTTATTAATGGCGAAGGTATCGCAAAAGGGCTTGCAAAACAAATTAACAAAAACCTCCGTTATGTCCGCCAAACAGCCGATGGTTCGCACGTTTATAAATTAGATGCACGTGAAAACATTAATGCTGTTCGAGGTTATGTTCGTGCTATTCAGGCTATTCCTGGCGTTGCTTATGCTGAACCAGATCAAATGATGTACAAGAATCTCCTCGAACCAGACGACGAGTTCTACTCACTCCACTAATGGCATTATAAAAATGACAACGTTGAAGTAGGCGGGCTAAATGCACCTAACGCTTGGAGCCAATTCAGCGGTTATGAAACTCCTGTTTATGTTGCTGTATTAGATACTGGCATAACTGATCACGCTGATTTAAACGATAACATTGTTGCTGGCTACGACATGATTAGCGACTCTTTTGTATCCAATGATGGCGGTGGTCGAGATAACGACCCTTCTGACCCAGGCGATGCTGCAATTGATAATGAATGTGGTTACACCCATGACGCATATAACAGCAGTTGGCATGGCACCCATGTTTCAGGAACGATTGCTGCCGTGACAAATAATGTAGTCGATGGTATCGCTGTTGGCGTTGATGGCATAACTTATAACCTCGCTAAAATTGTACCTGTACGCGTATTAGGCAAGTGCGGCGGTTATTTATCTGACATTGCTGCTGGTATTCGTTGGGCGGCTGGTGAAACTATAAATGGTTCAACTAATCCAAAACCTGCACAAGTAATCAACATGAGTTTAGGTGGCGGCGCTCGTCGTTGCAGCCAAACTTATCAAAAGGCAATTAATGCCGCTGTAAATGCTGGTGCAACAGTTGTGGTATCTGCTGGCAATAGTGATGCTAACGCTGCCTACTCCCAACCTGCTAATTGTAAAAACGTGATCACAGTTGCAGCAACCGACCGTACTGGTGGCAAAGCGTACTATTCAAACTTCGGCTCAGTTGTTGATGTTGCTGCTCCAGGCGGGGATTCAACGTTTGACTCCCCTAACGGCCTCATTTTATCAACACTAAACAGTGGTGCTACCACTCCAGCTGCCGACGTATATGCATGGTACCAAGGTACTAGCATGGCAGCGCCACATGTGACAGGTGTAGCCGCATTAATGTACCTTAAAAATCCTAACGCCACTCCTGCAGAAATTGAAGCCACATTAAAATCTACTGCTCGCTCATTCCCTGAAACCTGTTCTGAGTGTGGCGCAGGCATTGTTGATGCGGGTGCTGCAGTATCAGCATTTACCCCTCTCGCACCGAATGACCCACCAATATTTGATTTTAACTACGGACCTATTGATATCAAAGAAAATACGCTTACTGCTAACGCAGGCGCCGTCGTTATTGACGTAAATGCCAGCGACCCAGAAGGTGACGTTATCACTTACTCAATAGACAGCGGGAACACCAGTGGAGACTTTAATATAGATCCTTCCACAGGCGTTATAGCTATTGCTCATTCACTGGACTATGAAAGAACCTCAACATATACACTCGCCATTGAAATTAGCGATGATTTAAATACCGTCCAGCAAAATATTGATATTTATATAGAAGATGACCTAGCTGATAATAATGACCCAACCGAAACAGATAACGATGGAGATGGTTATTTCACACCTGAAGATTGTGATGATGATGACTCACAAACTTATCCCGGCCATCAAGACTCAAGAGGGAAATGGGGCAAAAATGGCGTTGATAATGATTGTAACGGCATAATAGGTGGCTAAGCGCCTACCCGTATAAGCCCGTACTGTAAGCCCTTGAGTTAATTATTCGCTCGAGGGCTTTTTATTGTTTTAGAAAGCTTATCACCCTTTCTTCCAACCAATAACCCACACCATTCGTACTGGTTTTGTTCAAAAAACCCACGTGCCCGCCATGTTTTGTTGCTAATAGCCGTGTACTTTTTGAAAGCTCCGATTCGATTGGTAGCACTGAAGGCGTTAGAAACGGATCATCTATCGCCTGTATCAATAAGGTGTTGGTTTTAATATTGCTTAGACAACCAATCGAACTGGTCTTTTTATAGTAGTCATGCACATCATCAAAACCATGCAGCCGTGCTACGACGTCATTATCAAATTCCCAAAACGATTTAATGTGGCTAAGATCACCCAAGGCGCGTAATTTTGCCGCTTCGTTAGGCAAATTATTGCCGTCAAAGAAGGCTATTTTGCCGGCTAGTTTCTTTTTCATTTCGCTGATGAGGTGATACCGATAAATTCTAGACGTACCCCTATCAACTCTATCAGCACAATTTGCTAATTTAAACGGTACCGATACTGCCACCGAGCCGCTCAACTCCAACTCATTCGCTTTTTCACTTAACCAATTAAGCATGATATTTCCGCCCAATGAGAAACCTACCGTATAAATTGGGCTCTCTGGATATCTACTACGAATGGTTTGGTATAACTGGTCGATGTCATCCGTGAACCCAGCGTGGTAACTGCCTGCTTTTAAGTTTGGCTCACCGCTACACGCACGGAAGTTCAACGCTGCGGTTGTATAGCCTTCTTGCTCTAGTGCTTGCTGTAGGCCCAAAATATAGTGTGAACTGGAACTGCCGGTTAAACCATGAATCAATATAACGGTACCTTTTTCACCTTGCCCATACCAATCCACATCAAAGAAATCACCATCAGGTGTATTAAAGCGTTCCCGCCGCCGATGCAGGTCTAAGCGCTTTCTGAATATAAACGGCCACAATGTTTGCACATGCGGGTTGGACAACCATTTTGCCGGCACAAATTTGTTTGTCATGATTTCCTCGAACTAAATAAGCTCTTTATCGTTGGCCACCGATAGGCCAATAAAATGGACAGTACAGCGGCATAAATAAGGGGTTCTATATAATCTAGTTTTGTTAGCCAAAAGAAATGCACGACGCCCATCACCGCTATCAGGTAAACCAATTTATGTAATGTAAACCATGCGCTTCCTAGACGACGCATCATGCCCGCTGTAGAAGTCACTGCTAACGATATCAACATGCTGTATGCGAGCAGGCCTAAAATAATATACGGGCTTTCTGGCACGTCTTCTATCATGTTGTCTATGCTGAGCGATTGATCCAACACCAGCCAAACTAATAGGTGCATGCTGGCATAAAAGAACGTAAATAGGCCCATCATACGGCGAAACCGTATCGGTAAAGGTGACTTTAATAAACGCTGCAAGGGGGACATTGATAAGGTAATCAACAGAAAGCGTAGCGTCCAATCACCCGTTCTAAAATGCAAGGTTTGAATAGGGTCTGCGCCTAACAAATTATTGACTGCATCCCATGTTATGAAACCGAACGGTATCAAACACACACTAAAAACCGCCGTTTTTAATAGCCCTAGCTGAAACTTAGATAACCTTTTTCTCACCACTTAAATGATCTACGGATTAGAAGAACCGCCTGAGACTCATGCCTTTGTATAAACTCGCTACTTGCTCACCGTAGCCATTAAACATTTCAGTATCGCGCTTGGGTGTGAACAAGGACGCGCCAATGATTCGTTCGCGGCTTTGGCTCCATCTTGGGTGTGGAACTTTCGGGTTTACATTGGCATAAAAGCCGTACTCTCGACTTGCCGACTCATTCCATGACGTTTTAGGCATATGCTCTGTTAACCTAATTTTCACGATGGATTTAATGCTTTTGAAGCCGTATTTCCACGGAACGATTAAGCGCAGCGGCGCACCATTTTGATTCGGCATTTCTTCACCGTACAACCCGGTTGCCATGAGGGTTAATGGATTCATTGCCTCGTCCATTCTTAACCCTTCAGTATAGGGCCATTTTAATGTGCGCCGGTTTTGACCCGGCATTTGCTCAGGGTCATATAGCGTAGTAAATTCCACGTACTTCGCTTTGGACGTGGGCTCCATTTGCTTGATTAAATCGGCTAATGAAAAACCAATCCACGGCACCACCATCGACCAGGCTTCCACACAACGTAATCGGTAAATGCGTTCTTCTAACTGCTGGCGTTTAAGGATATCTTCTAAATCATACACACCGGGTTTACCCACCTCACCCTCTATCGTCACGCTCCACGGCTTGGTTTTAAGCCGATGCGCATTAACTACAGGGTCGCCCTTCCCCGTGCCAAATTCGTAAAAATTATTGTAGGTGGTGACATACTCATACGGCGTTGGTTTTTCTTTTAGTGAATAAATGCTTTTTTTATAGTTTTTAATTTTATTGCCGGCCCACAACGTACTGGGCGCAAGGCCACTTGCCAACATAACAGCCGAACTTTGCATCATAAACTGACGACGCGACGCTGAAATAAGCGCCCGACTATTATCGAAGTCTTCTTTTGGCGTTACATCGTTATCCGTTAGCAGGCTTAGTTTTTTATGTCGCATATTCATTCCTTTGTTAAATATCTAACCCAGTTGACCTTATCCTAACTCAAATACTTTCAAACTTTTTCTCATGATTACTAATAAAAAAGGATGCCGTGGCTGTTACAAAGCACAACGCACCAAACACGATGAAATTCACATTCAAACCATATGCCGCTGTTACGAGCGCTCCCGCCAATAACGGCCCTATAATTGAACCTAGGCGCCCAATACCAAGCGCCCAACCCACGCCGGTTGAACGGATATGCGTGGGGTACATATAACTAGACAACGCATTTAGGCTGACTTGCCCACCGACGATAAAGAAGCCTGCGAAAAAGGCTAATATCATCACTAAATTTAACGACGACCCTAATTGGCCAACGGCTATCATACTCAGTGCACCAAAAAAGAAGCACGATGTTAACACCACTTTCGAGCCCACCGATTTAATCAATTTCGAAAATATAAAGGGTGCAATTGCACCGCCAATATTAAGTACCACTACCGTTTTTGTCGCTTCGCTTAGCTCGTAACCTGCTTGTACTAATAGGGTGGGTATCCAGCTATACAGAAAGTAGATCACCATCAAATTAAAGAAGAACACCGTCCAAAGTAGCAACGTATCTTTTGCTCTTCCTTCTAAAAATAACGCCTTGATTGGGAAGTGCTTTGCTTCATCAATATGATGCGCAAATACTGTGTCATCAGTAATTGTTTTTTCTTGATCAATTTTTCTAGCTATTGTTCGTAATGCGGCGTCATTATCATTGTCGTGTTCAACCAAAAACCTTGGTGATTCGGGCAACCAAATCAACAGTATCGGCACCAATAATAACGGCATTAAACCACCCACATAAAATAACGATGACCAGCCAAACGCTGGGATAATTTGTCCCGCTAATAAGCCGCCTGTAATGCCGCCAATCGGCATCCCTAAGAAAATGCCCGCAATGGCGACATTACGGTGGCGATTCGAGACATATTCCGTCATCAACGCGGTTGCATTTGGCATTGCTCCACCTAAGCCCAGCCCCGTTAAAAATCGCAAAATAAGCAGTTCATCGTACGTTTCAATAAACCCGGTTAATAAGGTGCATAAGCCAAATACAAACACACTGCCGATGACGGCATAGCGACGGCCGTATTTATCACCGACTGGCCCTAACACTAAAGCACCTATCATCATGCCGACTAGGCCGGCTGAAAATATATAGCCCAACTCGCTTTTAGGTATCTCCAATGCTGCACTTAACGCAGGTGCGGCGAAAGCAATTGCCAATACGTCAAAGCCATCAAAAACGATCACTAAGGCACAAAAAAACATCACCAATTTTTGAAATGCACCTAGCGGATTTTTCTCAATAATATCGCCCATGTCTAACGCGTTACTTGCCATCACGAAGCCTCACTTGTTTTTAACGCATTGGCTAACGAGGCTTGGGTTATGTTTAACACCGTGCTTATTTCTTCATCATTCCGCGGCGCATACACCAGCACGATGGTATGCGGAATAGGCCCCATCCCAGCCAACGGATGTTGCTCGCCCCATTGTTGATCAATCACATGCTGAAAATCGGCCGCTGATAAGGCCATATGTAAACTGCCATCGTACGCGGGGTGAACATGCGCAAATTCACGGCCAATCATAAAGCCATCCGTGCAGTTGCACGCTTGATTTTCATTCAACCAAAGCGCCTCTGCACCGGGTACAGAAATAATGCTGGGACGACGGCTGACGTCATCAAAACAAAATAACTTCGTTTTAAAACGTTCGTGCCATTCAGCATTTGGGTTTTGTGTTAGTTGCTCGTGCGGATTTGTATTGGTTGTTTCAGGGCGTTCGCCTTCCCTACGGGGTATCTTTAACATGCGAGTGTCTTATAATTAGAATAAACAAGAATTTAACATAGTTTAACGTATGAGTCGTTATCGCCCACCTGCTCCGCCAAAATCGCCGTATATTACTCGGCAAGGTTTTGATGCACTCCAACAAGAGGAAGAGTCGCTATGGGTAAAACGTCGCGTAGTGGTATCCGCCTTATCAGCGGCGGCGGCTGAAGGCGACCGCTCTGAAAACGCGGAATACATCTACCGAAAAAAAGAATTACGCGGTCTTGATTGGCGGATTCACTATCTTCAACAACGCCTGCCCAACCTTCAAGTTATTTCCGAAAAACCCAGCGCACTCAATCAGATTTTTTTCTCTGCAATCATTACATTAGAAGATACCTCTGGCGAAGAAGTAACCTATCGCATCGTTGGCCCCGATGAAATAGACCACCAACCTCACTATATCAGCATGGACTCCCCCGTTGCAAAAGCTTTGTTTAAAAAACGCCTTGATGATGAAGTAACGGTAACGACACCCGCGGGCCGCATTACTTATTTTATTACCGGCATTGATTATGAGTAGCGCCTTATGCCGTTGCGGATCAGGCAAGATATTCACTCAATGCTGTCAGCCTTTTATTAACCGTTCATCACTACCCAGTACGGCTGAACAGCTTATGCGTTCGCGCTTCACCGCTTTTGCATTAGTCAATATTCAATACCTATCCGACACCCACTACCCAAGCAAACGCAGTGCTAACGAGCTGCATGAACTGCAACAGAATAGCCTACACACATCGTGGATTGAATTAACCATTTTAGACACCCAGGATGGTCTCTCTTCTGACAGTATCGGTACTGTGGCGTTTACTGCTGTGTTTTATGCCAACCAACAGTATTTTGAATTAGTAGAAAACTCATCTTTCATTAAAGAAAACCAACAATGGTTTTATATTGAGGGCATACCAACCGTCCAATCTATCCACTATAAAATAAAAAGAAACGAACCTTGCTGGTGCCTTAGCGATAAAAAATACAAACACTGCCACGCTTTGCTATAAAAAAATAACCTTTCATGCTTGATTCCAGTATTCATAGGCGCATAATCAGTACAAAGCTTGGTTAAATAATAAAAAATGAGTAGACATAGAAACGCATCATCATCTGATAGTCTAAAGGCATCCAATGTGTTGGATAGTATCGCAATCCCAACGTTTGCAATTAATACTCAACACGAAATAACCCATTGGAATCAAGCCATTGAAAACGCATCTGGCTTGTTAGCCCTTGATATGATTGGCACTAAAAACCAATGGAACCCATTTTATCCGAATGCTCGCCCCACCATGTCTGACCTGATTATTGAAGGCGGTCAGGACGAATCGGTTGAACGTTTCTACACCAGCAAATACAATAAATCTAATATTTTAGACAATGCCTATGAGGCTGAGGATTTTTTTCCTGCCATGGGCAGTGGCGAATGGCTCTCGTTTACCGCAGCACCAATATTCGATACTAACAACAAGATGGTTGGCGCCGTGGAAACACTCATTATTATCAGTGATCGCAAATATGCCGAACAAAAGCTCATTGATAGCCAACAGAAATACCGCGAACTGAGCACCATTGACGACCTCACTAAGCTATTTAACGCGCGACATTTTTTTTCCCAAGTGGATGCCGAAATAGACCGTTGTAATAGATACAATCAATCGTTATCCATTTGCATGTTCGACTTGGATAATTTCAAATCTCTAAACGACACGTACGGCCACCAATTCGGCAATGTCGTTTTAGAAGGCTTTGCCAAAATAATAGAGTTTAATATTCGACACGTTGACATGGCCTTTCGCTATGGCGGCGAAGAATTTGTTGTGCTGTTCCCCTTCGTGATTGCTCAACATGCACTAAACGCAGTTGAAAAAATTCGCGCTCAACTAGAACAAACAATATTTACAACCGATGATGGCGATGTCGTCAAAGTCACGGCCAGCGCAGGCATTGCTACTTATTTAGCTAAAGAAGAAAAAAATAACTTCGTAAAACGGGCCGATGAAGCAATGTACCTTTCCAAACAAAACGGTAAAAATAAAATTACCGTTGCCGAATAAAAACTACCTAATATTTAGAACCCATCGTATTTGTGAGTATTCAATCTAATTATGTTCGATTCTGATAGCTTTGGGTTGTGGGCTATGTTCGCTTTTTGGGGCAGCGCCATTGGTGGTGTCTTTCTTGCGATTCAATGGGCGAATAGAAAAAGTAAAAAAAGCCCCGCGCCTAAAGACGTCATTCTCAAATCTTTACAGCAGCGCTTAGAGCGCGGTGAAATATCTGAAGAAGAATGCCAGCAACGCTTAAAAAATCTCTAGTACGAGAAAAACCCTCTACCCTACCCACTTCCTAGCGTTTCTAAACATTCTTAACCAAGCGCCGTCTTCACCCCAGTATTCCGGCGACCAACTGTTTTGCACTGTTTTAAAACAACGTTCGGGGTGCGGCATCATAATGGTAAAACGCCCGTCATCGGTGGTTAAACCCGTCACGCCTTGTGCTGAACCATTAGGATTAAATGGGAATTGTTCGGTTACTTCGCCCTCGTGATCAATGTACCGTAGAGCAATGTGGCCGCTAACGTCATCATTCTTAAATTCTGTTTGACCTTCACCGTGAGCAACAGCAACCGGCATTTGTGAACCTTCCATACCCGCTAATAAAATAGAAGGTGATGCTTGAATTTCTACCATCGCAACACGCGCTTCAAACTGTTCAGATTCATTTCTAACAAAATGCGGCCATGCTTGTGCACCGGGAATTAATTCACTTAAATTCGATAACATTTGGCAACCGTTACACACACCCAAACCAAAGGTATCAGTGCGATTAAAGAAGTCACTAAATGTTTGACGTGCTTTCTCATTAAACAAAATAGATTTCGCCCAGCCTTCGCCAGCGCCTAAAACATCACCATACGAGAAACCGCCGCAAGCAGCTAGACCAACAAATTCAGACAGATCCTTCTGGCCTGAAATCAGTTCGCTCATGTGAACATCAACCGATTCAAAACCGGCTTTATCAAATGCTGCCGCCATTTCAACATGGCCATTTACGCCTTGTTCGCGCAAGATGGCGACTTTTGGACGCGTATTTGAAGTATTTAACGCTTGTACAATGTTATCGTTCGCATCAAACTTTAGCTCCGAAAATAAGCCGGTATCATCATTATTTCGAATACGATCAAATTCTTGCTGTGCGCAGTTTGGGTTATCCCTTAGCGATTGAAGCCTATACGAGGTTTCTGACCACGCTTGTTGCAAATCGGCTCGCGTCTCTTCTAATATTGTTTCGCCATCTTTCGTCACGATGATGCGCTGGAATGAGTACGCCGTACCAATCACCGAAATACAGTGCGCCAAGCCCTGAGCATTGAACGCTTCAAGAACCGCCGCTTCATCGTCTTTATTCACCTGAATAAGCGCGCCAAGCTCTTCATTAAACAAGGCACTCAACACATCGCCTTCTATCTCAATCATCGCGCCGCAACGGCCGGCAAACGTCATTTCGCACAAGGTTGCCCACAGGCCGCCATCAGATCGGTCATGGTAGGCCATTAACTTACCGTCTTCATTTAACGTTTGAATGGTATTAAAAAACGCTTTAAATAAGACCGCATCATCTAAATCGGGTGCTTGCTCGCCCATCATTTGCTGCGTTTGGGCCAGTACCGAACCGCCCATGCGGTTTTTACCTGCACCTAAATCAATCAAAATTAAACTGTTATCAACATCCGCACTTAACTGCGGCGTTAGGGTTTTACGCACGTCTTTTACCGGTGAAAACGCGGTAATAATTAACGATAGGGGCGAGCTCACTGATTTTTCAATGGCATCGTCTTTCCAAGCCATTTTCATCGACATGGAGTCTTTTCCAACAGGAACCGCTAGACCCAAGGCTGGGCATAAATCCATGCCAACCGTTTCTACGGTATCGAATAAGCTGGCATCTTCACCGGCTTCGCCGCAAGCGGCCAT
Source organism: Cycloclasticus sp. (assembly GCA_039830885.1). Lineage (GTDB taxonomy): Bacteria > Pseudomonadota > Gammaproteobacteria > Methylococcales > Cycloclasticaceae > Cycloclasticus. Next base: position 34,397 of record JBDOOJ010000071.1, on the reverse strand, counting down.
CCAGTTTGCGGATAAACAGACTACATCCAAACCTTTTATATTTGAAGCCGCTAAATTCGTTAACGCCTCGCCAATCGCCATACGGCCAGACGCAGGGCCATCAATCAACGCCAATGGCGTACGTTCGCCCAATGACATCGCCTCGCCTGTGTCGTGATTAAAACCACTGCTGGTGACCGCTACATCGGCCACGGGGATTTGCCACGGGCCGACCATTTGATCGCGAGCCACTAAGCCGGTGACTGAACGGTCACCAATATGAATTAAGAACGACTTATCGCCCACCGCTGGGAAACGAAGCACTTGATACGCGGCGTCTTTTAAATCAATACCGTCTGCGCTGTACGCAGGAACATTGCTCGTAACACGTGTCACAGTGCGTTCCATTTTTGGCGGCTTGCCAAACAATAACGACATCGGTAAATCAATCGGCTGGTTGTTAAACAAACTATCGTTAAGAACCAACTGCTCGTCTTGAGTTGCTTCGCCGATATGCGCAAACAAACAACGTTCGCGCTCGCACATGGCTTTGAACTCATCTAGACGGTCTTCTTTTAGCGCAATAACATAACGTTCTTGTGACTCGTTACACCAAATTTGCATTGGCGATAAGCTGCTGTCTGCACATAAAATATCGCGTAATTCAAAACGTCCACCCAAGTCCCAATCATGAATAATTTCTGGCACGGCATTCGACAAACCGCCTGCGCCTACATCATGAATAGAAATAACAGGTGTGTTGTCGCCCATCGCGTTACAGGCTTCAATCACTTCTTGGCAACGGCGTTGCATTTCTGGATTTTCGCGCTGAACGGAGGCAAAATCCAAATCTTCCGAGCCTTCGCTTGATGTTTGTGATGACGCTGCGCCACCGCCTAAACCAATTAACATCGCAGGGCCGCCTAATATAATAATGGGCGAACCGGGCTCAATTTTTTGTTTCAACGCATGCATAGGACGCACTGAACCAACGCCACCGGCCAACATAATTGGCTTATGGTAGCCACGTGCCTTGACGCCATTACTGCCGGGTACATTTTGTTCAAACGTACGGAAGTATCCTGTTAAGTTTGGACGGCCAAATTCATTATTAAACGCCGCGCCACCCAAGGGGCCTTCCAGCATAATATCTAATGCTGACGCAATACGTTCGGGCTTACCAATACTCTGTTCCCACGGTTGTTCAAAACCAGGAATATTAAGATGCGATACGGTAAAGCCGGTTAGCCCCGCCTTGGTACGCGAACCTTTTCCTGTTGCGCCTTCATCGCGTATCTCACCACCGGAGCCTGTTGCTGCACCCGGATATGGCGAAATAGCCGTTGGGTGATTATGCGTTTCAACTTTCATCAAATACGGCACATGTTCTTCCACAAAATGGTATGAGCGGCTATCAGGGTCACGAATCAACACGTCCGCGTCACTGCCTTCGGCCACGGCTGAATTATCACTGTACTTAGAAATAATGCCTTTAGGGCTCTGCTTAGCGGTGTTCTTAATCATGCCGAACAAGGTTTCGCTTTGCGCTTCGCCATCGACTGTCCAATCTGCATTAAAGATTTTATGCCGGCAATGCTCAGAGTTCGCTTGCGCAAACATCATCAATTCAATGTCGTTTGGATTACGGCCCAAGGCTTGAAAACTATCGACCAAGTAATCAATTTCATCGTTAGATAAAACCAAGCCCATCGATTGATTTGCATCCACCAACGCTTGTTTGCCTTCAACCAATATATCCACCGACGCTAACGTACCCGGCTCAGCTTGAATAAACATATCATCCGCTTGCTGGCCATCGCGTAACACACGCTCGGTCATTCTGTCGTGAAGTAAATCGCCAACATGGCTTAATTGCTCGTCAGTCAATTCACCCGTTACATAGTAAGCAACCCCTCGCTCAAGCCGGTTAATTTGCGGCAAACCACAGTGCTGCGCAATGTCGGTTGCTTTGCTAGACCATGGAGACAATGTGCTCGCACGTGGCACAACCAATAATCGCTCGCCAGCATGAGAAACTGCATCGCTTTTTGGGCCGTACGTTAATACACTTTTTAACTTACTCACATCGTCGTCAGAAAGAGTCGCTGAGACATCAGCAAAATGAATATATTCCGCACTAATACCCGTGACATTTGGAATAGCCGCGATGAGCTTTTTTAATAAACGTTGTTGACGAAAGTCTGATAGCGCTGTGCTGCCAATAAGTTCAAGCATGTAGAGTCTCTTTAATCTTGTTATCTGTTGTTAGGGTGCACCAATCCAAGCCATCGTCTTGGTCGATGACTTTTAATCTCGCGCGGTCACAGTGTATTGCGGCGCTAACGCAGTCCAATACCAGCTCGTGACTGTTATTTTTTTCGCTAACGTGAGCCAGCACCAAGTGCTGTAGTTTTTCTGTTTCTAGTTGTTTCAATAAATCGACCGATTGTTGGTTATCTAAATGCCCCCAGTCGCCAACCACCCGTCTTTTTAAAGACTCTGGATACGCGCCGTTCAGTAACATCTCGCGGTCATAATTACATTCTAGCAATAGTGCATCGCAACCCATTAATGCCTCAACCATGTGCGGGGTAATTGAACCTGTATCGGTCATCACGCCTAGCTTCAACTCGTTTGATTTAAAGATAAATTGCGTGGGTTCGCGTGCATCGTGCGGTACTAACACGGGCTCTATCGACAACGCACCTAATTCAAATGGTTGGTGACTATTGAAGCATTGCACACCATCAAGGTCTTTTATCATTGTCGCTGTGCCATGACTCGCCCAAACAGGCATACCGTAACGTCGTGCATAACGTGCAACACCGCCAAGGTGATCAGCGTGCTCATGCGTCACAAGAATTGCCGTAATGTCTTCAGCCGACACGCCCAATTTAGCCATTCGCTTATCGGCTTCTTTAGTCGAAAAACCATTGTCAATCATCAGCAAGGTATCTCCTTGTTGAACGAGGGTAGAATTCCCTCGGCTACCGCTGCCCAGGGAGGCAAACCTCACTTTGTCAGCTGGCTTAGCAAATCATTATAAATTTGCTTAGAAACGTCATTATTCACAAATACGCCCTCTTCATTTTGTACTTTCACAGCAATACTATCGGAGTATTCAACAAAAACGAGCATATAAACGCTGCTGGCGCTTTTTTCCCAGAAAGTCAGCGATGACAACATGCCGGGGTCATTTACTTCATCGGCTATATTTAAATAGACGATATTTTTTTCACGGTTTTTATCTTCGATATCGTAATCAAGATCTTCAAGTGCGCTGATGGTTTTACGCCATGACGTTCTAAAATTATCGTGCAGCAATAAATAAGAAACGTCACCCAATTTAAATATTTCGGCTGGCGCTAGCGTCGGCTCGTTTAACGGCGTTGTTTTAACAACACTTTTACTCGCAACGGGTGACTCAGTCCGAGTTCCACCATCATATTCATCTTTAACGCTTCCCGCTGACAGCTCAGGTGGCATTTCTAATGATGGCAACACATGCGCTTTTTTGTAAGACTCTTTTTGGTCCACAAAAACATCATCCATTGACGGCATACTGCTACACGCAGCAAGACTAAGTGACGTCACAGCGACACACGTTAATTTCAATAAAACTGTTTGAATATTCATTATTTCTACCTTTTAATCATTTTACTTAGCTGCGCTCATCGCCTGTTTGACAACCGCTTCGCAATCACTTGTTAGCCACGTCATTGGCAAACGAATACCTTTTTCAATTAACCCCAGTTCACACACTGCCCATTTAACGGGGATAGGGCTCGCTTGTACGAACAAATCATTGTGTAGTGGTTGAAGTGTTACATCTATTGCTCTAGCGCCTTCCGCATCACCCGCCAAGGCCTTTACACACATCTGATGATTCTTTGCTGGCGCAACATTACCGGTAACCGTAATGGAGCCTTTCGCGCCCATTAAAATCAACTCACATGATGTCGCGTCATCGCCTGAATACACAGCAAAATTATCATCACTTAAAGCTAACAACGCTTTACCCACGTCCATATCGCCCGTCGCGTCTTTAACACCCACAATATTCGGCACGTCTTTAAGCTTTGCGACTGTTTCCGGCAACATATCGCACGCGGTTCTACCGGGTACGTTGTATAAAATTTGGGGGATATCTACCGCTGCCGCAATGGCCTTGTAATGTAGCACCAAGCCTTCTTGTGTCGGTTTATTGTAATACGGCGTCACAAGCAAACACGCATCAGCGCCAGCATCTGCGGCGCAACGTGTTAAATCAATTGCTTCCCTTGTGGAATTAGCGCCTGTTCCAGCAATCACTGGAATACGCCCCGCCACCATTTCTACCACTTGGCGAATAACCTGGCAGTGCTCTTTTTCATTAAGCGTTGCAGACTCACCCGTTGTACCCATCACAACAATCGCATCAGTGCCTTGTTCAATATGAAACTCAATCAGCCTTTTCAAACTCACCGCATCTAGCGAGCCGTCTTCATGCATGGGTGTTACTAGTGCAACAATACTGCCTTGAAACATAGTTGAATCCAAATGTAATCGAAAAATTTAACAACTCATTCAAAGGCCTTCTTCGAATAAGCAAATAAGCCGATTATTATACATACATCAGCACTACAACTAAAAACCAGTCTGCTAAAATAGCGTTAAAATAATTCAATTTAATAGGCCCATGCCATGAACACCGTTCAATTAAACCAAGCCGTTGCCGAATTTACCTGCGCCACAACAGCAGAAAAGGCACTCACGCTAAGTAGCTTAAAAGGAAAAAACGTCGTTATTTATTTTTACCCAAAAGACAACACCCCAGGCTGCACGCAAGAAGGGCAAGATTTTCGTGACCTTTACAGCGAGTTTCAAGCAGCTAATACTGACATTTTTGGCGTCTCTCGCGACTCGGTTCGCGTGCACAACGGCTTTAAAGAAAAATACAGTTTTCCGTTCGATCTAATCAGTGACCCTGACGAGTCATTGTGTAAATTGTTTGATGTAATTAAACTTAAAAAGCTCTACGGTAAAGAATACATGGGCATTGAACGCAGCGCCTTTTTAATCAATGCCGACGGCGTTCTTGTACAAGAATGGCGCAAGGTTAAAGTCAAGGAACACGTCGCCGACGTGTTGGCAGCGGTAATCGCGCTATAGCGATTACAACCTAAAAAGCGGCACCACGTTGCTAACCCCGCTTATGTCGCCAACAAATTCTGTTGCTCGTTGTGCGGTTGATTGGCTCAATTGATCACCCAGTAAATATACGTATTGATCGGCAACCACCACTTTAATTGTATCGGTTTTTTGAATAGCGCCTGCGCGCAGTAATTTATTCAAAATGGTTGCGCGAAGTAGGTCATCGTCACTTCGCTCAAGCTCGTTAATCGGGGCAGATACGCGTACTTCGTTATAAAAACGGTTGACGGTACTGCATTTTTCCGCCGTTTTAAGATTAAAGCGACGGCGATCATTGGCGGCTATTTTTGAAGCTTTTTTACCGCACACTTGTGCATTTGACGGTTCAACATGATTCACATCACCTTGCGTCCACTGTAAATGCGCTTCTGATAACACTAAACTTAACACCTTATCTTTTAGCGCTTGAGTGGTCGCTTGTCCTGCAATCAGTACCGAACCTCTATTACGAGCAACAACGATATGTGTGTTATTTCGCAAGACATCACTGCGTAATAAAGCCATATTGACCTTAAATTCAAATGCAGTGTCTTTTAACTGACCTTCAATGCCGCTGGCATTGTCTTCAAATAAACTATCCGTGATATCTGACAACTGAAATGCGGGCGTGGCCGTTGCAACAAAAATCAGCGTGCATAAAATACATTGAAACAATTTCATAATAATCTCTTAGGTAAAACTTAAATCAGTTTTCTACTGCATCGTGTTGACTAGGCCAGGCGACAAGAACCGCTTGCACTAGCGTTGCCAACGGAATAGCGAAGAACACACCCCAAAAACCCCAAACACCGCCGAAAAATAAAATAGCAACGATAATGGCAACGGGGTGTAAATTAACCACTTCAGAAAACAATAGCGGCACCAACACATAGCCATCCAGTGCTTGAATAATAAGGAATACCGTCATTAAATACACGAATGCGTTACTCCATTTCCACTGCACATATGCCACCAGCAACACAGGAATGGTTACCACCGTTGCACCTACATACGGCACTAACACAGACAGCCCAACCAAGAAGCTAAGCAACATGGCGTAATGTAAATCCAGCAAGCTGAAGGCAATGAAACAGGCCGACCAAACAATCAAAATTTCCCAGATTTTACCCCTGACATAATTCGCAATTTGTTGGTTAACATTTACCCAAACCTCTGTGGTTAAACGGCTATTACTGGGTAAAAAAGTAGCGAACCACTGAACAATATTGACTTTATCCATCAAAAAAAAGAACACCATCATCGGCACCAACAACAAATAGATGATCAACGCGACAATATTCAATACCGACGCGGCGGAGAAAGACAACAAGCCTTGGCCATATTTAATCGCCTCTGAACTCACTTGACCAAAAATTAACGTGACCTGCTCTTTGGTAATAAAGTTTGGGTACTTTTCAGGTAAGGCCATAAATAGATCGACGCCTTGATTGAGCATACTGGGTAATTGCTGAGCTAATTCCACCGCCTGAATCGACAACAGGGGGATTAAACCGAAGACCATGTACGACAATAACGCCATGAACAGGCTGAATGAACAGATAACCGCCAGTTTTCGCGCTAGGCCAATGGATTCAAACTTAACCACCATGCCTTCTAATAGATACGCGATAACAATGCTTGCCAAGACGGGCGACAACACATCACCCACCCATAAAATAACCAAAAAACCAAACAATAACGTGCCCGCCAACGCCAGCGTCTCCGGGTTTGCTAATATTCGGTTAAACCACTGTTTTATTTGTTCCATGTCGTTTGTAACGTAGTCAATTAAAGCGGCCAGCCGCTGATAAATACAAAATAAGGGTATTCCAACACATAGCCTGATAGCCAAGCTGTTATAACCGCTGCAATCGTGAAGCCAAGCAAGCCAGCAACCACGCGTTGGATAAAGTCTAATGCCGACGCTTTTTGTTGAATACCCGCTAAAGCTGAATCTCGCACATCATAACCCGAGCCTGACGGCTTAACCGATAATAAAAAACCAATCAATACAGCCAAACCGACTGACCCAGCCCCAGCGATAGTTGAGACGCACCAAGGACACTGATGAACGGCATTGACCTTATGGATATTACAATGACTTTCAAGCCCCGCCCACGGCCAAGTGCAACCACAGTCAAATAGAAAACCACATAGCGGGGTAATCAATATTAACGCCGCTATAACAGTGAATATTCCCGCTTGATATCGAATCGAATTTAAACCAACCATGCTAATTTTTCCCATCATTATTATTTTATGTGTAAATATTACGCTTTATTATCATAGTTTCAAGCTGGATAAGGCTTTACAGCCAAGCAAAACATCATCACACTTCACCTTTATAATTCTTTAGTAATCAATTATGTCGACCTCAGCTTCTAAAAAAGTCATCTATGTTGCACTAGCTGGCAACGCCCTTATCTCCATCACTAAGTTTTTTGCCGCCTTCTATTCCGGCAGTTCTGCAATGTTATCTGAAGGCATTCACTCGCTGGTTGATACCGGCAACCAAGTATTGTTGCTATACGGCTTAAAAAAAGCCCAACAACCCGCCGACGAACAATTTCCCTTTGGACACGGTAAAGAAATATATTTTTGGAGCTTTATCGTCGCCATTTTGATTTTCGCCGTTGGCGCAGGCGTGTCTATTTATGAAGGGATACACCATATCCTTGCGCCTACACCCATGGGCGACCCAACACTTAGTTTTTATGTTTTAGGCCTGGCCTTATTGTTTGAGGGCGCAGCTTGGTACTTTGCCTTAAGGGAGTTCACCCGTAGCAAAGGAAAATGGGGCTACATCGAAGCCGTTAAGCGCGGCAAAGACCCATCGATGTTCGTGGTGTTATTTGAAGATTCCGCTGCCATGTTAGGTTTGTTAGTGGCTTTTATTGGTATTTGGGTCGCACATGCAACGGGCAACCCCTTTTATGACGGCATGGCATCAGTCATCATCGGCTTGATACTCGGCGGTACCGCTATTTGGCTCGCTTATGAGACGAAAAGCCTACTGATTGGTGAAAGCGCTAACCCTGAATTGGTAGAAGAAATACGTCAAATTGTTACTCAGTACAATGCCGTCGAATCTGTCAATGAATTGCTTACCATGCACATGGGGCCTGATTTTGTGCTGGCTACGTTAAATGTCGATTTTAAAGATGATTTGAATACCGGCGAGCTAGAACAAACAATCGCCGAGATTGACCTGAAGATAAAACAGAACTGCCCACGCGTTAAACGCGTCTTCATTGAAGCAGAAGCCTGGAGTTCCCTAACAGCAAAGCATCAATAAATACTCTGTAGGACTCATAAAACATAGCAACCTTACCCTTCCCACAAACCGTCTAGTATTCATGAAAAAAAACTAAATGATGCAGCGCAACTTATTTTTAATAACATAGCGTATAATCGCCGACTGAATATATTTTAACTATTCTAATTTTTTAACTTAAGGGGAAACAACAACATGATGAATACTGCAAAGAAACTCGTATTGGTAGCAATAGTAACATTACTACTTGTCGCTTGTTCTGAATCAACTAGAACCACAGAATGGTATATGCAAAATACTAAAGAACAAGGCAACGATCTAGATGAGTGCAATAGAAACCCTGAAATGAAAGGCACAACTAATTGCATTAACGCTAATGAAGCCGAGCTTATTATTCAGCAAGGTACAGATGCGATAAAAGCATATCTAGCTGGTAAAGGTCTATAAAGCTCATTATATTCGTGATTCGTTAATAGAGTCATTTTCGATAAAAAAACCAATAAGGGCTAACCTTATTGGTTTTTTTCTTTAACGTTGGAGTACAAATAAACATCATTTATTTTATGGCTTATTCGCTATGGTTTAAAAACCATATACCAAAGGGAATATTATGAAAAATACAAAAACATTACTGCTAGTTTCATTAGCAGCACTATTACTGTCTGCATGCTCAGGTGAAGAAGAAGTCCGAAGCAAAGATTGGTACATTGCCCATTCTGCAGAACAAGCCTCTCAATTAGACATTTGCGTCCATAGACCTCAATTAAGTGAAACACCTAATTGCATTAACGCTACCGCCGCTGAAGAAATCCTAAAACAAGGTTTTGACGCAACTCAAGCATACGTTAAAGAGCACGGCTTGAATAATTCGCAAAAGTAACAATAATTCCTTAAACTAACGAGCCCTTCCTTTAGAAGAAGCCGCTTAGTTAATACAATGTAGCCTCTAATGGATAATTCCATTAGAGGCTTTTTTATAGCACCAACATTACAAAATCATGAGGCATTGATGAACGATTTCAGCAAGCAAGTTGAACAGGCCGAATATCATTTATGCAGCATTGATCCAGCGCTAAAACAATTAATTCAAACTGGGCCTACTTTTGATACAACCCCTTTTAAAAAACAACCATTTGAAGCATTAGTGCACGCTATCATTGCACAACAGTTGTCGGTCAAATCCGCCTCCGCTATTAGGAATCGCGTACAAGCACTATTACCTAATCGTGACGTCAGTCCCCTCGCCTATAGCCAAATAACATTGCCTGATTTAAAAATAGCTGGTATGTCACAAGCCAAAATAAAGACCTTACAAACTCTTTATGAATTTGCACTCGCTGATGCGTCACCTTTCAATGAATTGATGAGCTATTCAGATAAAGACGTGAAAGACTGCCTTTGCCAACTCAAAGGCATTGGCCCATGGACGGTAGATATCTTCTTAATGTTTGGGTTAAAACGACTGGATATTTTTGCTGCTGGTGATTTAGGGCTAAGGAAAGCGATTAAGTTATTCAATAATCTTGAGCAACTACCAACGCCGACTGAAGCTGGGGATATAGCTAAAAAATGGCAGCCCTACCGCACCGTAGCCGCTTGGCATTTATGGCGAACCGTTGATTAGAGAACGTTCGTGCAAACGTCTCGATTAATTTCGCTTAAGATTAGACTGCAACAACAAACCACCCACAATAAGCGCCGCGCCAAGCCCCAACGTTAGCGTAAAAGGCTCATCCAACCAAATAATAGAAGAAAAAACCCCCATTAATGGCACCATCAAAAAGCCTAACGACACCGTCACTGCTGGCAACATTTGGGTAACACGCATTGACGCCCATTGCGCCAAAGCTGTCGCCATTACACCGTTATACAATAAGATTGCAACCAGCTCGCCACTCCAAATTACCGCCCGTGTTTCGCTAAACCATGCATACGGAACAACAATGAGTAAAGCCACCATAATTTGCCAAGGCGTCAGCTCTAACACGCTGCCTTTCCATTGATGTTTGCGCACATGAATAATAGATAATGCCCAAATCAAAGCCGCCACCAGTAATAACGCATTACCTTTCACAACCGACGCATTACTCCAATCAAAACCCAGCGGATTAAACAAAATCAATAAGCCACACAAACCAACACCCACGCCCACCAACTTCATTCGAGCACTTTTTTCTTTTAAAATAAAATACGCGCCTGGCGTCACCCATAACGGCGTTGTATAGGCTAACAAAGCAGCTCGCCCGGCGTTTACTTCCGTTAGCCCCAAAGTTATTAACGTCACAAATGCTGCAAACTGCATCACCCCCACACCCAACACGATAGGGATATCTTGCCGATGCGGCCACTTAAACCGCCCTAAAAAAAGCAGTAACAGTGATATGGCTACTAAGGCAATCAACAATCGAGACGCCGTAAACCAAAGCGGGTCAATCGAACGCAAGCCAATTTTCATGATGGGCCAATTTGACCCCCATATAACAACAACCATGATTAATAATACCCATGCAGATGACAATAGCTTTTTCACAAACAACTCATTCAAAATAAAAAATTCAATATAACAGTTCAATAACACGGCTATAATTATTTTGTCTCATTGAATGATTGAAACCATGGCCAGAGTTACTATCACATATCCCGAAAAAACGCTGTTTACTTGCTCGTTACCTGTGCGCATTACCGATATTAACTATGGGCAACATTTAGCACACGATAAATTAATCTCCATGTTGCACGAAGCCCGCGCGCAGTTTTTCTTGCATTTCAATATGGAAGAATCCAACGTTGGCGGTTTAGGCATTATCCTCTCCGACCTAGCTATTAGTTACCAAGCTGAGTCTTTTTACCCTGACACGCTAAACATTGAAATGGCCTTAGACGACGCAAGCCGTTGTGGTTGTGACATGATCTACCGCGTGAGTAAGGTTGCCGACAAAAAAATTATTGCAACCGCGAAAACAGGTTTAGTATTTTTCGATTACACAAACAAAAAAGTCGCGTCTATTCCAAACGAATTTAAACAGCTATTGGATAAATGAAACCCACGGCTCAACTCGATGGTTTCAACTACTGTCGCCTAACGACACAAGGCGCAGAAATAAACGTCGCCAGCGCCAGCCCGAACGAATCTTCAGTTAAAAAACCAGCGCTGTTACTACTACACGGTTACCCACAAACCCACTACATGTGGCACAAAATCGCGCCTGCACTAAGCCAATATTTTCTCGTTATCTGCCCCGATTTACGCGGTTATGGCGACAGCTCCAAACCCGATAGTGACGAAACACACGCCGCCTATAGTAAGCGTGAAATGGCAGACGATATGGTCGATATTATGCGGCAAATGGGGCACGATTCATTTTTCGTCGCAGGCCATGACCGAGGCGCCCGCGTTGCGCACCGAATGGCGCTAGATTACCCAGACGTTGTTTTAAAAGTTGCCGTATTAGATATCGTCCCAACGCTTGAGATGTTCGACAACATCGATCAAATTAGCGCCACGGGGTACTACCACTGGTTTTTTCTTATCCAAAGTAATGGCCTGCCCGAAAAAATGATTGGCCAAGACCCCGATTATTACTTACTCGATAAATTAAAGCGCTGGAGCACCACGCCAAATTGTTTTGAAAAAAATGCGGTTGATGAATACTTACGCTGCTTTCGTGACACGTCAACTATTCATGCCACCTGTGAAGACTATCGCGCGGCCGCCAGCATTGATTTAGAGCACGACAGGGCCGATTTAGAAAAGACCTTAAGCTGCCCTTTGCTCACGCTGTGGGGAGAAAGCGGCATCATCGGACGGCATTTCGACTTGCTTAATATATGGCAAAAACGTGCTTCAAATGTAACCGGACACGCATTAAACTGTGGGCATTTCTTGGCAGAGGAATCCCCCGATGAAACGCTTAATAGCCTACTGGATTTTTTCAATCATTAAATTAAGTGCCGCCCATTAGCCGAAACAAAAGCCCTTCCTAATAATGCGTTACAATACACGCTGATTAATTTTATATACGCTGTTCATTTTGCAAGACCAACCAAAAAGTTATACCTTAAAAGAACTGGGGCTTTCACCTAAGCACTTAGACAAGCACGCTGTCTCAATTACCGAGCGCCTGACTGAAGCCGGCTTTCAAGCCTATTTAGTGGGCGGTTGTGTACGCGACTTATTACTGGGCATGAGACCGAAAGATTTCGATGTTTCCACCAATGCCGAACCCGAGCAAATTCAAGCGTTATTTAAAAACTGTCGCTTAATTGGCCGACGCTTTCGACTCGCACATATTCATTTTGGCCGCCATATTATTGAAGTCGCTACGTTTCGCGGGCCACACGTCAAACACGATAAAAATACTAGCCACGCGCATAAAGATGGCCGCTTATTACGCGACAATGTTTATGGCACCTTGGAAGAGGACGCATGGCGCCGAGACTTTACCGTTAACGCTTTATATTTAGACGCGCAAAACTTAACGGTTATCGATTACGTTGGCGGTATTAAAGACCACCAAAACAAGCTGCTTCGTTTGATGGGCGACCCCGAACAACGGTACAAAGAAGACCCTGTTCGTTTGTTACGTGCTGTGCGTTTTAAAGCCAAACTAGACTTTAACTACTCGCCAGAAACAGAAGCGCCCATGAAAGCCATGGCGCCTTTATTAAAAGATATTCCTAGTGCGCGACTTTATGATGAAATCTTAAAGCTCTTGTTAAACACTAAAGCAAGCGACGTATTTGAAGGCCTACGCCAATACGGCTTATTTGAAGCGCTGTTCCCACAAACAGAGTTATGTATTAAAAAAGCGGATTCCGACCAGCCTTTATTACTGATTAAACAGGCCATGGAGAACACCGAAAAACGCCTAAAAAACAATCAACACGTGACGCCCTATTTTTTATTGGCCGCCATTTTATGGGAACCGGTCAGGCGTTTAACCGAACAAAACAGAGCCACTTTTAATAGTGACGTACAAGCGATAAACGCATCAGCTGGTGAAATCATTTCTCACCAAGTCAGTCAAATTGCTATTCCTCGTCGCATTACTACACCCATGCGTGAAGTCTGGGCACTGCAACCACGTTTTCACAAACAAGTTGGTGTGCGTTGCTTACGATTTTTAGAGCACCCGCGTTTTCGTGCCGCGTATGACTTTATGCTATTGCGTGCACAATATGGTGAAGTTGACCCAAAAATTGCCGACTGGTGGACACACATTCAAACACTGGACCCCGCAGAGCAAAAACTGATGACCCGCCCAAACCAGTTTAAACATAAAAGAAAAGCTCGCCAAAAAACCACTAAGAACATACCGCCAGCAGAATAGTATGCCTGCATCCGTATTTATTGGCCTTGGCAGCAACTTATCTGACCCTATTCAACAAGTGCTTCAAGCAATAGATGAAATAGCTGGTTTAGCCAACACAACGCTTAACGCAAGCTCTAGCCTGTATGAAACTGAGCCCATGGGGCCGCAAGACCAACCCAACTATATTAATGCAGTCGCGCATATTTATACCTCGCAACCACCACTAGCGCTCTTGAAATCATTACAAAAAATAGAGCAGCTGCATAGCCGAACTCGCAACACAGGCCACTGGGGCGCTCGCACACTTGATCTTGACATACTTCATGTTGAAGGGTGCTCTTCTAATACAACGGAGCTAACACTCCCTCATCTTGGACTACATTGTAGAAGCTTTGTGCTATATCCTTTGCATGAAATTTCTCCTTATTTGGACATTCCAAACTTAGGCTCAATCGAACAGCTGATTGTTCAACTTAATGAGCCAAAACCTACAATCATTTCGGGTAAAAACCTCGAAAAACAGCCGTCTGTTTGCTAAAGTATTTTAACTCATTTTAATTAACCCCCATAAAAACTAAACACCTTGGAAAATCTTGCCTTAGAAATAGCTAAACCACCTAAATTCATTGTTGTTGAAGGGCCTATTGGCGTGGGAAAAAGCAGTTTAGCCAAACGACTTGCAAAAAGTTTTGGCTGCGATGTTGTCAAAGAAAAAGCGGACGAAAACCCATTTCTCGAACATTTTTACACCCATACTGACCAATCCGCTCTGCCTGTACAATTACACTTTTTAACGGAACGCGTTAAACAATGGAATGAACTCAGTCAGAACGATATTTTCTCAAGCGGTGTCATCTCCGACTTCATGCTCGAAAAAGACCCGCTTTTCGCTAAATTAACCTTAACTAACGAAGAATATAAACTCTACGAACAAATGTACCAATCGTTGTCGGTGCAAGCCACGAGGGCTGATTTAATTGTTTACTTACAAGCACCCGTAGACGTCTTGCAAGCCCGTATTAGAAAGCGCGGCATTGCACACGAAAAGAAAATTAGTGGCGAATATTTGCAAAAGCTATCTGACGCGTACACTGAGTTTTTTCACCATTACGACAGCGGCCCCTTATTAATTGTTAATGCAAGTGACATTAATCCGGTTGATAATGATGCAGATTATGAGCAACTGCTTCAATACATCTGTACCACCCGTTCTGGACGACACTTCATCAACCCCTTACCTATTTTATAACCACTTTTGAGATCGATATGAGCCAACAATCAACACGTAAACACATCACTAATACCGAACTACTCGCGATGAAAGTCCGTGGCGAAATGATTGTTAGCCTAACCGCGTACGATGCAAGTTTTGCGCATATTCTAGACAACGCCGGTGTCGAAATGATTTTGGTGGGCGATTCATTAGGCATGGTCGTGCAAGGTCAAAGCAGTACTGTACCCGTTACAATCGAAGAAATGGCCTATCATTCCAAACTGGTATCGCGCGGTATTGAACGTGCACTGCTCGTTACCGACATGCCATTTATGAGTTATCCAGACCCACACACTGCCGTCGAAAATGCGGCTATTTTGATGCAACAAGGTCACGCGCATATGGTGAAACTTGAGGGCGGACAAAAAATATTAGACAGCGTTGAGCACCTCGTTAATCAAGGCATCCCTGTGTGTGGTCACCTAGGCTTATTACCCCAATCCGTTAATCAATTAGGCGGCTATAAAGTTCAAGGCAAAGAAGACTCTGAAGCCAATATCATTATCGATGACGCTAAGTGCCTACAGCAAGCGGGCGCTAGTGCCATCGTAGTGGAGTGTATACCTGCGAGTTTAGCTGAAAAAATCACACAGGCTGTCGACATTCCTATCATCGGTATTGGAGCCGGCGTTAATTGTGACGGCCAAGTGTTAGTCAGTTACGACATGTTAGATATCACGGTTGGTAAACGGCCTAAATTTAGCAAAAACTTTATGCTTGAAGCAGGCAATGTCGCCGACGCGGTTGCTGCTTACGTCAGTGCCGTTAAAAACAAAACGTTCCCAGCCCAGGAACATTCCTTTTAAGCATGTTAATTGTTAACACCGTTAAGGCACTACAAGAAGCCTTACAATCATATCGCTCAGCCAACAAAAAAATTGGCCTAGTCCCGACCATGGGCAATTTACATCAAGGGCATTTACAACTGGTAAAAACGGCTAAACAACATGCCGATGTTATCATCGTTACATTGTTTGTTAACCCAACCCAATTTGGCGCTAATGAAGATTTCGACAACTACCCGCGCACGTTTCAAGTTGATTGCGACAAATTGGAAGCGCTAAGCACGGATATTCTATTTGCCCCAACCACTGATGAAATGTACCCACGCGGCGGTGATGGCACCAGTCATGTGCACGTACCCAATATTACCAATGTGCTTTGCGGCGCTTCACGACCTGGACATTTTGATGGCGTAACAACCATCGTCTGCAAACTGTTTAATATGACCCGTGCCGACGTCGCTGTTTTTGGTGAAAAAGACTATCAGCAATTGGCTGTTATCCGCCGTATGGTGGAAGACTTGAATATTCCCATTAGCATAATCGGTGAACCTATCATTAGAGAATCTGACGGTTTAGCGATGAGTTCAAGGAATAGCTATCTGTCAAAAGAGCAACGCTTGCTCGCGCCTAAGTTGCATGAAGTATTGCACGGCATTCACCAGGCGATAAGCGGGGGTGATTATGATTTTAAAACACTGCAAAGCACTGCCACAACCAAGCTTAGCAAACTAGGCTTCAAACCCGATTACTTGCATATTTATCATCGTGATAACCTAAGGCCTGCAAAAAAGGCTGATAAAGAGCTGGTCATCGTCGCCGCTGCATATCTTGGTTCAACACGGCTCATCGATAACCTCCACGTTCATTGCACATAAATTAAACTATTGATATGAAACATATTCTATTATCCTTTTTATTATTTTTTAGCTACGGTCTCACATTTGCCGAAGAAACACCAACCGAGCCGACACCAGCCGCTCTCGTGGAATCTGCAGAGGAATTAGGGCTAGGTTCTCCTCGAGAAACCTTTACGACATTCCTGCACAGCATGAATGACATTAAGCGGGGCCAGGCTGAACGCATTAACGATGCCACCAGAGCCTTAGATTTGTCAGCTATTAACCCGCTTATTCGCGAAGAAAAGGGACGAGACCTTGCGTGGATGTTACTTGAAGCGATTGATAAAACAAAAATCGTTAACCTCAAACGTATTCCAGATTACAAAACGGGCAAGCGCTACGTTTTTTCACGTTATGACAGTGGCGCCATCAGCATCAGTCAATTTGATGATGGGCGCTGGTTATTTACACAAAACACGCTGTCCTCATTACCAAACATAATCGAAGAACTTGCCTCTAAAAGAAGCCTGAAAATTGACGACAAAGTTGCTCAGTTCATACCTTGGCATATTCAACTACGCCAACAACTACCTGAATCTCTTCGTGCGCGTTCTTTTTTGCTTGAAAATTGGAAATGGTTAGGTATTTTACTCATTATTGCCCTCGGCATTGTCGCCGACAAATTTACCGCCTTCTTATTGCAATTCATCGTAAAACGATTCCGCCAAACCACTCAAACACCCGCGTTTAAAGCCACGCCCACGGATATGTTACGACCACTGGCCATGCTAATAATGGCGGCCATTTGGTGGACAGGGCTGAACATTCTTGCATTGCCAGACCAAGCGATGATTATCCTGCTGGTCGCGGTCAAAGTACTAGCCGGTATTGCGGGCGTGTGGGGAGCTTACCGATTAGTTGACCTAATCACCTTGTATTTACGTCACCAAGCAGACAAAACAGACAACAAAGTCGACGATGTTTTAGTGCCATTAATTCGCAAAACACTGAAAGTATTTGTCACTGTCATTGGCATTACATTTGTTGCCTCAAACCTTAACCTGAATGTCTCAAGCCTTCTTGCCAGCCTTGGCTTAGGTGGCTTAGCGTTTGCCTTAGCGGCCAAAGATGTAGTGCAAAACCTGTTCGGTTCTATTACCGTCATTTTAGATCAAACCTTCCATGTTGGCGACTGGATAGTCATCGATGATATCGAAGGCAGCGTTGAAGAAATCGGTTTAAGAAGCACAAAAATTCGTACTTTTTATGATTCACTGATCACCCTTCCCAATGCTATTTTAATAACCGCAAAAGTGGACAATATGGGGCAACGACGTTACCGCAGACTTAAGTGCAATGTCTCTCTTACTTACGACACACCTCCAGATAAAATTGAAGCGTTCTGTGAAGGCGTGAGAGAACTTATTCGCTTACACCCCTACATGAGAAAAGATTATTTTCACGTCTACCTGAATTCTCTAGGCGCTTCTTCGCTTGATGTACTGGTGTATGTTTTTTGGGAAACACCCGACTGGAGCACCGAATTACGCGAGCGCCAACGCTTTTTATTGGATATTTTACGCTTAGCCAAAGCACAACAAATAGACATGGCCTTCCCAACGCAAACCCTACATTTATTAACCGCTGAGAATAATCCAACTATGCATGACGCCTCTAGCACAGGTGAAAACTCATCGGTAGAAGTACTATCAAAACAGTTTAAAGACAGCGCCAAAGATATTGTTATGCAGTCCACCGGTGTCGATAAAAAACCACCGCCCGTTTCATTTTAATTATAGCGTGCTTATACAGCCTTAATTTAATATTGCAATTGCACATTAATGTTGATGAAAAACAACATTTCAGGCATAATTCCCATCCGTTTTATATAAACTAGTTCCAATATATGCGTTCAACAATGTTACAAACAAAGTTACACCGAGCTACTGTTACTCACAGTGAACTCCATTACGAAGGCTCCTGCGCTATTGATGGCAGCATGCTTGACCTTTCAGGCATCCGCGAGTACCAACAAATTGAAATTTATAATGTAAACAATGGTAAGCGTTTCACAACGTATGCTATTCGCGCCGAAGATAACAGCGGCGTTATTTCAGTAAACGGAGCAGCCGCGCGCCTCGCTGCAGAAGGCGACATCTTAATTATTTGTGCTTACTCTGAATACAGCGAAGCTGAATTAGCGACGTTTAAGCCGCGCTTAGTCTACCTCGACGACAATAATGGCGTTAAAGAAACGAAAAATGCTATCCCCGTACAAGCCGCGTAAAACAACCTAAACATCCGAAGTAGCCCGATGAACGCTCATCGGGCTTTTTTATGTGCTAAAACAACCCATCATCTTTAACATTTCAATATCCGTTATGTTTCGCCTACTTGCCTGCTTCGCCTTTAGCTTGTTAGCCTTTGTAGCCACATCGTCTATTGCAGGCGACAACGTTTCCGTTGACGTAAGCTATGCAAACAAAATTTATAGCACCAAATTATCAACCACTCTTAATGCCAAACCAGATGCAATCTATCGACTGTTAACCTCTTACGACGAACTAAATTTATTCAGCCGATTAATACAGAAAAGTAAATTATTACCCAATGGGCACTTGCAGCTCCAACTCAAGATTTGTTTTCTTTTTATTTGTTTCGATAAACAACAAACATTAAAATTGACCACCTCGACGATAAGCATTACTGGAGAGATTATTCCCGAATACAGCGACTTTACCTATGGCTGGCTCAAGTGGACACTAACAAATCACAACGATGCGACCCTGATTAACTTCGAGAGTGAAATAACACCTAATTTTTGGATACCACCTTTTATTGGCCCATTATTAATACAATACAAACTTAAGAGCGAAGCTGCATACAGCGTGCTTGAATTAGAGAAACTGGCAAATAATAGGCAATAAAAAAGGTGCTTAACGCACCTTTTTTATTGTTTCACTTCACATTAGCCACGTTCAACCGGGTAGCCCAACTCATTCCACTTTAACATCCCGTCTTTCATGTTTTTAACATTAGAAAAGCCCAGTCCTTTTAAGATAGCCGCCGCTGTCGTACTCCTCACGCCAGAGCGACAAATTAAAATGATCTCTTTATCTTTAAATACCTCCAAACTGTCTAATTGGTTTGGAATATCCGCTACTGGGATCAATCGGCTGTTTTTAATATGCCCTAAATTACCATTAAATTCATGTAACTCCCTGACATCAAATATCAAGACCTCACTGCCAGCCTGATCAATTCTATTCTTAACTGACTCGGGGTCCATTTGCAGCACTTTATTTAACTCTGCAACGAGTGGAAATTTAACACGATCATCGTCCACTTCACTTTGATTAATCTGTAATACTTCTTGAATTCGTTCAGGCAACGGTAAATTCAAATTTTCCATTATTTCAATATATTCACCTCGTGTTTTACCGGCAATACGTGGGTTTGTTTCTTTTTCTGCACCAATGGTTGATTCAGTGTTACCACGATAATCATGCGCTGGATACACGAGTGTTTCTTCAGGCAATGTGAATAACTTGCTCGTAATGGCATCGTACTGATCGCCCGCATCACCGCCTGCAAAATCTGCACGGCCAGTACCTTGGATTAGCATCACATCACCCGTCAGCACACGGTCTTCGTTCACATAAAAACTAACGCTATCAGGCGTATGACCTGGCGTATGCAGGACTTTTATCTTAATACTGCCGACAGATAGCTTAGTGCCGTCAGAAAAATGCTGATCGACACCAGGAGACGGTGATAAATCATGCATCAAAACCTTACAGCCGGTTAATTTTTTAATGGCTGTGCATGCAGAACGATGGTCAGCGTGTGTGTGCGTATCTGCAACAAATTCTAACGTTAACTTATGGTAAGCCAATATACCGAGGTAGCGATCAATATTACTTTCGATTGGATCAACAATAGCCGCTACACCCGAGTCAAGATCTGCGATGAGGTAAGTCTTACATTGAAGGTTATTTAATTCTGTAAAAAACATCTTTGGTGTCTCCCTATGAAACTCTTTTATGACTTTAGACTCATTCTAGTTTAGCCTTAGCTTCAACCATCAATAAATTTAGTCATGGTTGTCTAACCATGCTATTTCTCGAGCCGTCTTATTACCAATAATACTATATCTTAACGATTTTGGCATAACGGATTCGCGTTCATTCAAAGGGACTCGTCCTGCCATAATTTCAGCTTTCGTCTGTTCATAATGATTATCCGGCGTTGCAAAGCCATCTGGATAAATGGGTTGGCCTGTTGATAAGTCGTATTTATCTGCTGCACCCACCGTGTGCAATAACTCATGTGCAATCACAATATTATTACTCGCTCGATAACCTTCAGTTGCATATGCATTCACCACGCCAATCAATCCTTTTTGTAGCCCCAATGAATGTGCCAAACGATTATTTTCATCCACTTGCTGGTAACGTACAAAAATATTAATGACATTTTTATCACCATCAATCGAGTGCTGATACGCGCAGACTCGTAACCGTAAACTCCACAATATAATACTCAATACATTGGAGTTGCTTGGCGGCACCGGTGGTTGAGACATAACAGGTTCTTAGAGTTGGAGCTTAACGGGGTCAAAATCAAAGTCGCGATAACGTCCCCATTGTTTTTTAAAACAACGTATCAACGGCGTGAAAATCACTCGTGGATAACGCGTTAATGTAAACATCAGTGCGCGGGTCAGCATCTCCATTAATGGGGTAAATTGAAACCGATAACGTGTCGACCCAAGCCATGCTCTCGAGTCGCTGTAACTTAGTATAAAAAGCCACGGCGACTAATATGCACAGTAAAATCGTAACCCTCAGCGCTTTCATCATTTATTTAGACAAGCGAGTTATGGTGCAGCTTATTGCGTAGTACATAAAAAAACATATAATTAATCAAATCTACAAGGGGACGTAATAACGGTTTTCATACTGATTGTACTCACACTGGCTATCGCATTATATTTTTATTTTAAAGATAAGCCGGTCACAAACAAATCGACTGCTTCTTCATTAACTAGGCAACAGGAGCGCCTTCAATCCCTAATTGGCTCTGGAAAGTATTGGGGCTTATATATTGACTATGAAAATGAAGCGCAATCCTGCGACGCCGTTTTAAGTCTTAATAAAAAACATTTTCCAATCAATAGCATCCCCGCTCTACCCTTAGGTGATTGCACGCAACGCTCATGCCGTTGCAGCCATGCAGGGTTAATTGAAAAAAGAAAAGAAAATAACCGACGAAACAATGCAAACGATAGACGCGACATGATTCGATTTGAAGATGTGTCTGATCGTCGAGCACACATGGATCGACGATCAGATAATTACGTTGATCACTAACCAAACATTTAAATGCGTATTTAAGGCTGTTTAACAGCATTACACCTGGTTAGGATTTCTTGGTCAGGCATGCCTGCATTTTTCCAATATAAAATCAATTCAACTGTACACGCTTGCGGCTCAACAACCTCACTTTCAGGCATTGTCGTCGTATCGTCAATTGCTCTTTTGGCAATCGGTACAGCTTGCTCTGATGTCAATGAAGCCATTACCATGGGGTCACTAAACAACGCCTGCATTTTTTGCCTGAATGCATGAGGCAAGGTTCTTTTTGCATTGGTAATCGGGCCAGCTATTGCGGCGCCGCCAAATGTATCGTGTCCCTGTATGCGCTTATATGACAATAGTTGCTTCTGATCATTAAACGTTTCTAGTTGCGCATCAAACCATAGAGACGTATCTATCGCCGTGTGGCTTTTCCATTCTTTCAACGTAATTAAAACAACCTTACTTGTCCCTACAGATAAGAGTTTTTCAACCGCTGCTTGTTTTGTTAGGCCTACATTCAACATCACCGTTTTAATTTGTGGGAACTGTTGCATCAACAAACTTGGTAATTTGTTTGTAAAATCATGCGCCATTGATTTTTTAGAATCAGTAAATGCATCGTAAGGTCCGCCCATAGACAACTCAAATTCACCAATATATTTTGCAGGCTTTTCACCAGAAACAACATAAGCTCTTGCGTCCAACACACCAACAACAATTGCATTAGAGCTACCCCCTTTTAATTCTAAAGCCGGTAGATTGAGCGCTGCACTGCGTGTGTTCTCAGTTAAAACACAACCTGATAAAAACACCAATAACATAAGACTAATTAATCGATATAACATTAAACCGTACTCCCTTTAAATTTATCCACCAAAGATACAGTTAGCCAGCGCGCCAAGCAAGGCAAACTGTATCTTCATGCTAAAAAACTGGTTTATAATGTTTATTTACATCAACAGTAATGGCAATACCATGACGTTTAAGACCGCAGACCTGTGCGACGAATTTTCAGATACATTACAAATCGTCAGCCCAATGTTTCAATCATTCGGCGGTAACGCTCGTTTTAGCGGAACAATACAGACCGTTAAAATATTTGAAGACAATGTATTAGTTCGCGACATGTTATCTGACAACGTTAATGGCGATGTGTTGGTAGTAGATGGTGGCGGTTCCTTACGTTGCGCCTTGCTCGGTGATATGCTGGCGGAAATGGGTTATAAAAACGGCTGGGCTGGTGTTATTGTCTACGGATGCATAAGGGATTCGTTTGATATCAATCAAATGCCAATTGGTGTACGTGCAATACAAACCAATCCACTAAAAAGCATTAAAAAAGGCTGGGGCGATAAAAACATAGCCGTTACCTTTGCTGGCGCAACATTTAACCCGGGTGATTACTTATACGCCGACGAAGATGGCATCATCTTATCTAAAACCAATATTATCTAGTCATTATGGGACATCGTCTTTCTAAAATTTATACCCGCACCGGTGATTCTGGCACCACCGGCTTAGGTGATGGTAGCCGCGTGGAAAAAGATTCTTTACGCGTTGAAGCCTACGGCACAGTAGATGAATTAAACAGCCAAATCGGGCTCGTTATTGCGTTCGGCGCGGGCGATAAAATTGCCAACCAATTACTCGATATTCAACACGATTTATTCGATTTAGGCAGTGAACTTTGCGTTCCCGGATACAGCGCAATTAATGATGCTCATATAGATTTATTGGAGAGGATTCTCGATGAGCATAATGCTGACCTCCCTGCTTTAAAAGAATTCATCCTACCCGGCGGCAATCTAGCAGCTGCGACTTGTCACGTGGCAAGAACGGTCTGCCGGCGCAGCGAACGCATTGCCGTTAGCTTAGCGCGTGAAGAAACCGTTAACCCGCCTGTTATTAAGTACCTCAACCGCCTATCCGACTTGCTTTTTGTACTCTGCCGCGTGCTTGCACGCCAAGATGGGCAATCAGAAATTCTTTGGGATAAACACCACCGCCAATCACAAGGTAACAACGAACCAATGCAAATTCTATTAGCCAACCCACGAGGTTTTTGTGCCGGCGTTGATCGCGCGATTGAAATTGTCGAACGCGCACTCGAACTGCTCGGCGTGCCTATTTATGTTCGACACGAAGTGGTGCATAACCGCTTCGTCGTAGAAAACCTTAAAAAAAGCGGTGCCGTTTTTGTTGAAGAGTTAGACGAAGTCCCCGATGGCGCTACCGTTATATTTAGCGCTCACGGCGTTTCAAAGGCTGTAGAAGATGAAGCAAAACGGCGAAAATTGAACGTATTGGATGCCACCTGCCCACTGGTAACAAAAGTTCACATGGAAGTTATCAGCAACGCAAAAAAAGGCCGCTGTGTCGTCCTCATCGGTCACAAAGGCCACCCAGAAGTAGAGGGCACGATGGGCCGCTATGAACAGCAAAACCCAGATGTATCAATCGAATTAGTCGAATCACCTGAAGACGTTGCTTCACTTAACATTTCAAGCCAACTTGGGCTTTCTTATGTCACTCAAACGACCTTATCGATGGATGATACCAGTTCCATTATCGATGCCTTGCGTGACAAATTCCCGCACATTGCAGGCCCAAAGAAAAGTGATATTTGTTATGCCACACAAAACAGGCAGGATGCCGTTAAAGACCTCACCAATAAATCTGATCTTGTTTTAGTCGTGGGTTCACCTAATAGCTCAAACTCAAACAGGCTCAGTGAAATTGCTGACAAAATGGGTAAAGCCTCTTATCTGATTGACGGCCCTGAAGATATTGATAAGGCTTGGCTGAAAGGCATTAACAATATAGGTGTAACTGCCGGCGCCTCAGCCCCTGAGGAATTAGTACAAAGCGTGATTAATCAGCTTAAAGAATGGGGCGGCGAAACCGTTACTGAAAATGATGGCATTCAAGAAAAAGTAACCTTCTCATTACCTAAGGCACTGAAAAAATAATTTTATTTAAAACATAAAAAACGGGCCCTTAAATAAGAGCCCGTTTTTTTGTACTATGTGAAACGTAAAATTACATGCGTTCCCATAAAGTAGCAATACCTTGTCCACCACCGATACATAAAGTGGCTAAAGCATATTTACCTTGTACACGTTCTAGCTCGTGCAACGCTTTAACAACGATGATGTTTGCAGAAGCGCCAATAGGATGACCTAAAGAAATCGCACTACCATTAACATTCACTTTATCCATTGGAAGCTTCAATTCACGACATACGCTAATTGCTTGTGCAGCAAACGCTTCGTTCACTTCCCAAACATCAATATCAGCAACGGTTAAGCCTGTGTCAGCCAAAATTTGGTTAACAGCAGGAACAGGGCCAATACCCATAATTTCAGGCTCAACACCCGCGTGTGTGTAAGCAACTAAACGAGCCATTGGCTTCAAGCCACGAGCTTCAGCAGCGCCTTTTTCCATCAATACCATTGCAGATGAAGCATCGTTAATACCGGATGCGTTACCCGCTGTGACAGTACCGTCTTTTTTGAACGCTGGACGCATACCGGCTAATTTTTCAACAGAGATGTCAGGACGAACGTGCTCGTCTTTATCAAAAACTGTTACGCCTTTACGTGTTTTCATTTCAACAGGAACGATTTGTGAATCAAAACGGCCTTCTGCTTGTGCATTCGCAGCACGTTTGTGGCTTTCCGCTGCCAATGCATCTTGCTCTTCACGAGTTACATTGTATTTGTCCGCTAAGTTTTCAGCTGTCATGCCCATGTGGCCTGTGCCGAATGGGTCAGTTAGTGCAGACACCATCGTGTCCATCATTTTGGCGTCGCCCATTTTTTGGCCGAAACGCATACCAAATGATGCGTAAGCAGAGTTGCTCATAGACTCAACACCGCCAGCAATAGCAACATCATGATCACCAACCATAATGCCTTGTGCAGCATTTACAATCGCTTGCATACCACTACCGCATAAACGGTTAACAGCAATACAAGATGTTTCGCATGGAATACCTGCTTCAATTTGTGCAACACGTGCTGTGTATGCATAACGCTCTTCAGCTGGGATAACATTACCCATTACAACCATGCCCACTTCTGCAGGTTCAACACCGGCTCTAGCCACGGCTTCTTTTAATGTAATAGCTGATAATGCGCTAGGTGCTACTGATTTTAAACTTCCACCGAAATCACCAATCGCAGTTCTAACAGCACTTAGTACGACAACTTCTCTTACTTCACTCATGTTTCTCTCCGTTAATTTAGGTTATGCTTGAGTACAACCGAACTATTATAGTTGCATTGCAACAAAAAATCACCTGAATTATGCCTAAAACTCAATACATAACCAGTTGTTCCATCGGCGGATTACACAAACTTGCCTACCTAGAATGGGGGGAAGCGGACGACCCCAATGTGTTGATATGCTCGCATGGCTTAACCCGTAACAAACATGACTTTGATGCGCTTGCTCAACAGCTCTCAAAAAAGCGTCGCGTCATTTGTTTTGATTTACCCGGTCGCGGAGAAAGCGACTGGTTGATTGATAAAATGGCTTACGATTACAAGCAATATACCGTTGATGCATTGATGATTATTGCTGCTACTGGCGCCAAACAAGTAGATTGGCTGGGTGCCTCAATGGGCGGTTTATTGGGTATGGCATTATCGTCTTTACCCAAATCACCGATTAAAAAATTAATCATTAATGATATTGGCCCCTCCATTCCTAAAGTAGCGCTACAGCGTATTGCCGACTATGTGGGGCAACAACCCAGCTTTGACACCCAAGAAGAACTCGGCCTTTATATTCGTACGGTATACGCTGGCTTTGGCGAACTATCTGAACAACAATGGAGTGACATGCTTACGTTTGGTCAACGCAAACTCGCTAACGGTCAATTTACACTTAATTACGACCCCGGTATTTCTCAAGTCTTTCTCAACAAACGTTTCGATGACATGGATTTATGGCCAATATGGGAGGCCATTAAGCAACCCACACTAGTGATTAAAGGTGAAAACTCCGATTTATTATCGCCTGAAACGGCTGATAAAATGACGAGCTCCGGACCAAAAGCAACGCTCAAAACCATCCCAAATACGGCGCATGCTCCCGCATTAATGAATCAACACGATATTCAAATAGTGGAACACTGGTTAGATAACTAAGTTAGTCACTCGTTTTTTCAACCCATCGAAAAAAACTGCCTTTCGCTGGCTCTTTTCCCGTTAATAAATACTCGAGTGTATAGGCATTATTGATGTTTGCTTCAAACAGCATTTTCTGGCTCGGCCGCATACAAAATAATATTTCGTCGCCTTCTTGCAGTAAAAGATTATTCTCCGGCATCGCTTTAACCGTTTTATCGCGTCGGTGCACAAGCGGCACCATGTTTAGGAAACCTTCGCGGTCAGATGGATCTTTGTAAATATCGCCTAGACTAACACTGGTTTGTTGCGCCAATGCGCTAACAACTGCAGGCATTTTTTTATCTTCAACGATATACGTTTTGATGGTTGGACTAACCCCACCCACCTTTGTTTCAAGCCTGTTTGTTATATCCGCTAATTGTGCTGGATTATCGTCATACAACAAACGTAAATGCCTAAAAAATAACCTCAACAAAGGCGCGGTCAACATAAATAATACCATTCTGGCGATAACCAAACTGGGCTGCAAGATGAAGTCCACATCCGCCTTGTTAAACAACACTTCATTTGCGTGTTGATTCTGACGCACAATGGTAAACACCGAAGGGTTCATCAAGTTTGCTTGATGAACCATATTCAAGTTAAGGGTATCATTATTGGTGCCTGCAATCAGGCCAGCACAATCAACTACACCGGCCTGTTTTAAGTTTTCTAAATTCGCTCGTCCCAGTATCGCTTTATCTGTAATATGTTGAATTTTCTCGACCAACTCTTCTACAACAGTGACATCAATACCTTTTTCAGATAGTTTCTCATAGACAACACTGCCCATTTTTCCATAGCCACATAAAATCCATTCCCCCCCTTTTAACGGACAAATATTTCTATCTAAGGTTGCGCCTGGCGCACCCGAAATCCACTCATTTAAGGTTTGAATGGTTGGGTTATATATCATCATGCTCAAGTAACTAGCAAATACTCTAAACGGATCAACCACGTGAATATCACCACCAATTGCTAATATTTCACCTTCATTCTCTGCTGAAGTAGAACGGCAAATGATTTTAATATCCGGGCGTAATAAACGAGCAGAAACGGCTACTTTTAAATTAACTTCTTCGTTAGAAGAAAGAATTAACACACCAATGCAGCGAGGCCTTTCAATACCGGCATCTAATAAAAATTTTGGCACCGTTGCGTCTGCACAAAGGCCTAATACCTTGCTTGGGTAATCTCTTAAATCCAATGCTTTAATGCGTTCCTCATCTGAATCAATAACAACCGCAGACAGCCCCGCATCGGTTAAGCCTCTGAGCAACAGGCTGCCCGTATCACCGAAGCCACACACCAAGTAATAGTCATTTGATTTTTTTCTGACCGCACGAATAAAACCTTCTTCAGCAATAGCGGATTGCAAATGCGGATTTCTAAGCAACGCAATAATTTTACCAACCGCATACAACCACGTAATCACACTGATGTATAAGCAAACAATCGCCCACATCCGCTGTGCGTTGCTGAATTCGACTGGCAATTCTCCAAAACCCGTTGTCGTTGCGGTATACGCTAGAAAATAAAACGCATGGAAAAACGACATGTACATCGTTTGTCCATTGTCATCCAGTATCCCAGGGGCCAGGACCATACCAAGCATGGATACAGCGTAGACACAAATAAGCACAACAAGGGGTGTGCGCATATGTCGCAAAACAATGAACCATACCCTGCCCAGTGATGAGTCGGACATAATTAAAAGGCTAGCGGCGTGACATGAGCGTTTCTGACACCAACATCACCACAGAGATAACATTGGCAATCAACGCACCGCCCGATAAAGACACAATAACCGAGGTGTTATCTGGGCTTAAACCGGCGCCCGAAATTTGCGTGGCGTAACCCCAAACCATCGCTGCCGCTATCAATTGCAAATTTGCCACTAAACTGGTCGATAAAAGCACCGCCCCAACTTGTGTACGATCGCCAAGTTTGAGCCCCATGGCTATAAGATTGACGATAATAGTAGCGAATAGCTCATAAATATTATGATGAGAAAAATCGTCCATTTCCCCCATAAAAAAACCAAAATTCAACGTCAGTGCTAAAACAATAAAGAAACTGAAAACAACTTTTTCGGCATTCATGCTAACTCCCCACTCCTTTTATTATTGGTATTTAGTGTACCCCTAAGGGAGACGTAATCAAGAGCCAACTCGGATTTATTCACGTGCTTTCAATATAGCGTTTCCTTGTTTGCGCTAAAAGAACCGACTTGCTGTCGATAATAGCGACTCGTTCAACACAGTTCTTAATAATCTCAACGCGCTCTTTCTCTGTATAAGAAGTCCATGACGTTATTTCGACCAAGCGGCGTCCACAACCAAGACAGATGTCTTGTTCATTAAGAGTACACATCCTGATGCAAGGTGATTCCATCTCTATATTCTAGTGTTTATATACGTTAAGTGTGCACTAGATACTTTTCTAGTTTGCATCTTTAAATATTATGCAAAAAAAAGGGCCTGCAATGCAGGCCCTTTTTAAAATCAACGATCGACTACGATTCTCTTGCCAAAATAAATGAACCTGGCGCAGCTTCTAGTTCTGCATAATTTGCATTGCCAAGCTCTTTAGGCGCATCAATCATTTTGCCGCCTTGTGCTTTAAGCCATTTATCCCAGTGTGGCCACCAGCTGCCTGGCGTTTCAGTTGCTGATTCTAACCAATGGTCATCGCCTTTACCTAATTCACCGTCGATCCAGAAATGACGTTTATTTTTGTTCGCAGGGTTAATAACACCGGCAACATGGCCACTAGCAGCCAATACAAATTCAACCTGGCCTGAAACAAGCTCCGTACCAATGAACGTCGTTTTCCATGGTGCGATATGATCTTCAATCGCTGACAAGAAGTACACTGGGCAATCAATTTTGCCTAAGTCAACTTTAACACCACATAATTCAACGGCACCTGGTTTAACTAGGTTGTTTTCTAGGTAAAGGTTACGCAAGTACCATGTGTACATAGCGCCCGTCATGTTAGTAGAATCGCCATTCCAATAAAGAATATCGAACGGTGGTGGTGTTTTGCCTTTAAGGTAGTTATTAACCACGTAGCTCCAAATCATATCATTCGCACGTAGCATTGCAAACGTTGAAGCCAACTGCTTGCCCTGCATAACACCGCCATCTTTTAGCTTTTCTTCATGTTTTTGCACTTGAGCTTCATCAATAAACACACCCAATTCACCAGGATCAGAGAAGTCAAGCAACGTAGTAAAGAACGTTGCGCTAGCGATAGGTTTTTTACGTTTTGCTGCCAATACTGATAACGTTGTTGCTAGCATCGTGCCACCAATACACCATGAAACAGCATTGATCTTCTTTGCACCTGAAATATCTTTTACTGCGTCAATGGCGCGTATTGTGCCCTCATTAATATAGTCATCCCATGTAATGTCAGCCATAGAATCATCTGGGTTTTTCCAAGAAATGATATACACGTCATTACCTTGCTGTAAACAATATCCAACATATGAATTATGTTTCGATAAATCAAGAATATAATATTTGTTGATGCATGGAGGAACAATAAGAATAGGACGCTCATTAACTTTCTCAGTCATTGGCTTGAAATGAACCAATTGAATGAGGCTGTTTTCAAAGACAACAGAACCAGGCGTTGCTGCAATATTTTCACCCAATACAAAATCAGTATCGTCGGTTAGTGTGATACGACCTTTCTTCATATCACCCATTAAATTTTCAAGACCTGCCATCAAGTTTTGGCCTTTGCTATCCACTGTTTCTTTTAGAACTTCTGGATTAGTTAATGCAAAGTTTGCAGGTGACATTGCATCGATAAATTGACGCGTATAGAAATCACATTTCTTTTTTTCCGTGTCGTCTAATGATGAATCTTCAACCATACCGCTTAACCAACGGCTAGATAATAAGTAAGACTGTTTCAAATAGTTATGAACAGGGCTTTCTTCCCACTCATCGCCAGAAAAGCGACGGTCGCTACGATCTGGCTGTACTGCGCTTGCGGCATTCGGGTTAAACATGTTTGTCCAAAGGTTGAACTGATCCTGATAAAACCCACCCATCGTTTTCATCCACTCATCAGGGTTTTCCATGGCTTGTGACATGATAGTTTTCCATGAGCTAGTTAACTCGGACGTCATGTCGTTTGATTCTTTTTTTGAAAAATCTTTAAACATGCCTTGGCTTTTTTTTGCCATTTCTTCAAACAATTCTTGTGGGTTTTTTCCGCTCATTATTTTCGCCTCTAAGGTTAATTTTATTGCAACGCGGCATTGTAAGCTCTTTTCATTTATTTAGCTATAAAACGCCTGTTTGGCATCAATCGTCGTGGTTTTTCTCTGCTAACAATACACCCGTTTCAGACCAAGATTTGAACACGCCTACACGCTCGCCACGCTCCAAATTACCCTCTTCTCTTTTTTCACCACTTGGCCAATACGCCGTGAACAAACCGTGGTAATTACCATCAACAACCGATGCTGTTAAAGCAACGTTTCCACTCAAATACCAAGAGACATGCTGACCTTGCATCACGCCACTAACAAAATCAGTTTCTGATATCTTTTTACCCGACGGGTGCCAAATTGTTCGCTTACCATGCATTAAATCCCCCAAGTACTCACACTCTTCCACTAATGCACCGTCATCATTATGCTTAACTTTAATCGTTATTTCTGAGCCCATTTCATTTCCTCAACTGATCGTTATTTAGGTATAAAAAAACGCGCAGAATGTGCGCGTTTTTTTGCCAACCCAGCTTAGTTTAGCTGATGTTTTTATCTCTTCAATGTTTTCAACCCTGCTTGACTTGCAAAGTACGCCGCTAAATTCACAATATCTTCATCACTCAATGCTGCCGCTGTTCCTTGCATAATTGGGTTTTTACGTTTGCCTGACTTATAAGCTTTTAACGTTTGCACCATGTAATCTGCATGTTGGCCTGCAAGAGTAGGAAACATTGGGCTTGCACTCACACCAACTGCTCCATGGCATGCTGCACATGCCGTCGCTTTTTCTGCACCTGCTTTAATATCGGCACCGGCCATCACGTTTGCTGAAGCAGCAGCAATACTTACTGCAAAAATTATTTTAATTAATTGTTTCATTTTGTTCCTCAGTTGATCTGTTTAATGGCTTTTATTTGCCGTCTTTTTCAAAATATGCCGCTATATCTTGCATATCTTGTTCAGATAAGTCCGCTACATTTGCATACATCGTTGCATGAGTTCTTGCACCCGATTTATAAGCTTTCATTGCGGCAACTAAATAGCCAGCGTGTTGGCCACCTAATTTTGGCACATGGTACGTTGGATACACGTTGTGATAATTAAGCACGCCATGACAGCCCAAACATGTTTGGCCTTTAATCAGACCTGCAGCAGCATCGCCTTCTGCATTAGCCGTGACTGTAAACGCCATTCCTACTACTAATAAAACTGCTAATAATCGCTTCATCGCTTCAATCTCTCTTGGTTTTCACTAAAATAATATTGGATTTGTGTGATTCTACTTAAAACAACAACGTTGCACCAGCACAAACCTAATAATCCACCTTAATTTTTGCATAAACCTGTTAACATTTAATTTTTTGATAACCTTCAGCTTTTAGATGCCCAATATCATTATCTACACCACCGCTTTTTGCCCTTACTGCGTCCACGCAAAACGCTTGTTGACGCATAAAAACATTGAATTTACCGAAATAGATGTCGGTAAAGAGCCTGAAAAGCGTTCGGAAATGATGCAAAAAAGTCAGCAGCGAACCGTTCCTCAAATCTTTAATGGTGATGAACACATTGGTGATTGCATGCAATTGTACGACTTTGAAAGTGAAGGTAAATTAGATGCTTTGCTCGCATAATCACTGTGGCCAAAGAAAAACAAGCCCTGACAAAACTGCGCATAGATAAATGGTTGTGGGCTGCCCGCTTTTTCAAAACTCGACGCATTGCTTCTGACGCCATCTCCGGCGGCAAAGTCCATGTAAACGGCCAACGAGCCAAACCCAGCAAAGAAGTGCAAATAAATGATACCTTGCAAATCAATAAGGTAGGTTTGAGCTGGGAAATAACTATTTTAGGTTTAAATGCACAACGCCGCCCCGCTAACGAGGCCACTAAACTTTACGATGAAGATGAAAAAAGCCTTAAGCGCAGGCAGGAACTGATCGCATTAAATAAAGATATGTACGCATCAACCCCACAATCTGACCGCCCCAACAAAAAACAGCGGCGACAGATTCACCGTTTTAAACAAGCCGACTAACGGTTATATACAAGATGGCGGAATAGGCAAGCCCGCGTATTTATTCACGTACTTTAAAGGCCCGTCTGGAAACAGTTTATATAGATAAATGGACGAGCCTTTGTCCGCGCCCAAAGATTTTTTTATTGCTTGCCCAAATAACCGTGCATTCGGTTGATGGTTATATTCATCGTAATACTTCTGCATAAAATGGATGATTTCCCAGTGCGCCGTGGATAACGCCAAACCATCTTCCAGCGCCAAAGCTTCCGCTACCTGTTCACTCCATTGCGAGCGATGTTTCAAAAACCCATATTCGTCACGATCGAGCTCCGCTAGCATCAAAAAATCGATCTGATTGGATTATTATTGACGACTAACTCGACAAAACCTGGGTAATCAACGACGTTAATGTGTTTATGACAAGCCTCTTCTCTAACCCCTCTCGCTTGCATATCGGCCGACAATGCGTAAATAACAGGCGCACTACCCGACGATTGCACAATAGGCGATTCATCACAGGCGATAGCCGCAAACACCGCATCTTCTATCAATAAAATAACGTCATCAGCTGACGCTTTAGCGACCCAATCCCCTATCGCAACACTGTTTTTATTGATAATAAATAACATTAGAAACTAAACACGTGGTCAGCCGCGTTCATTTTTCTTTTAATCTCGCAACGGGACAGAACATCCGTCGGCATAAGCAGCTGATCTTGATTGATAGCCCTTGAGATCATCGATTCTCGTTCAATCAACACATCGTTAATATCGTAAATAGCTAATGCACTTAACACAGGCGTCATATTCTTTAGCCCAGCAGCTTCAACTTGCTGATGTTGCAATAGCGCGTATGCACCCTCCCCTTCAAACACCATTAATACGCGCTGATCAAACGCTGCCGCCATCATCGCCATATCCAAAAATTCCTGCGCACGGACATTACCATGAAGCGGCTTATCAATAATAAACATCAATG
>JBDOOJ010000081.1:0-17544 GCA_039830885.1 Cycloclasticus sp. | reverse complement strand
GCATAACGCAACCTATCTGGGAACTGAACAGACCATTGCAATGCCTGCATGCCACCTAAGCTACCGCCAGCAACCGCTGCCCATTGTTTAATACCCAGCCTATCGGCTAACCGTGCTTGATAATTAACCCAATCGACTACCGTAATAATCGGAAAGTCAGGGCCAAACGCCTTACCTGTTTTAGAGTCTATGCTGCGTGGGCCGGTTGAACCGCTACAGTGGCCTAAGTTACTCGGAGAAACAACAAAAAAACGGTTCGTATCTATTGGCTTACCGGGGCCGATACAAATCTCCCACCAGCCAGGTTTTGAATCATCTTCAGCGTGATAGCCTGCCGCGTGGTGGTCTGCTGAGAGCGCATGACACACCAACACAGCGTTGTCAGCGTTTGCATTTAAGACGCCATACGTTTCATAAACGATATCGTATTGCTCGATGGTTTTACCGCTAACTAGGTCAAGCGGCTCATCAAAGTGAAGGCTTTGGGGCTGAACAAGGCCCACAGAATCTGTTGGTATAGTAGACAATATATTCTTTTAAGTTATATAAATATCGATTTATATTATTTTTAATTATATAGGAAACTCGTTATATTTGTCTCCTAAGCTGATTTTCAGCGCCTTAACTAATGATAATACCATGTACTTGTATAACGAATTTGATCAAACGCTTGTCAACGAACGTGTCGAGCAGTTTCGCGATCAAACCAAACGCTTCTTAAACGGCGACTTAACGGAAGACCAATTCCGCCCGCTGCGTCTGATGAATGGCCTTTATATTCAGACCCATGCACCGATGTTGCGCGTTAATATACCGTACGGCTTATTATCCAGTAAACAGCTGCGTATGGTTGCCCATATTTCAGACAAATACGACAAAAACTACGGGCACTTTACCACCCGCCAAAATATTCAATTTAATTGGCCGAAACTCGAACAAGTACCCGACCTTCTCGCTGATTTAGCCCGTGTGCAAATGCACGCCATCCAAAGTAGTGGAAACTGTATTCGCAACATTACCTGTGATCCGTTGGCGGGCGTATCTGAAGATGAAATTGTTGACCCAAGACCGTATTGCGAAATCATTCGCCAGTGGTCGACCTTACACCCGGAGTTTTCATACTTGCCGCGTAAATTTAAAATTGCCGTTAGCGGTTCACCGAAAGACCGCGCCGCGACGCAAGTACACGACATTGGCTTGCACGTTATCAAAGACCCTCAAGGCAATATTGGATTTGAAGTATTAGTCGGTGGCGGCCTAGGCCGTACGCCCATTATTGGCAAAACCATCGCGCCGTTTATTGCTGAGGCCGATATTTTGTCTTATCTCGACGCCATTCTTCGCATCTATAATCGCTTTGGTCGCCGCGATAATAAATACAAAGCGCGCATTAAGATTTTGGTGAAAGAAACAGGGCTAGACACCTTTAAAGAACAGGTTGAAGCTGAGTGGCAAACCATTCGACATGGCAAGCTAACCGTTGCCCCTGAAGAGATTCAACGTATTAAGCAGCACTTTAATGCTCTCGCTTATGACACCGTTGATGAACGCATATTAGAGGCTCATTCAGCCAATAGTGGCGCATTTCGTCAATGGCTAAAACAAAACACCGCATTACATAAACAAACGGGGTATCGCATTGCCTTTATTTCGCTTAAATCGCCGAACAGCCCACCGGGAGACATCAGTGATGTGCAAATGGGCCTTGTTGCTGACCTGGCAGAGCAATACAGTTTCGGGCAAATAAGAACCACTCATGACCAAAATTTAGCACTAACGGATGTTAAATCAAGTGACTTATACCCACTTTGGCAACAGCTCAGCCAACACCAATTAGCGACGCCCAACATTGGCACCATTACCGACATGATTTGTTGCCCAGGGCTCGATTTTTGTAGCCTGGCCAACGCCAGCTCCATTGATATCGCACAAGGTATTACCGACCGCTTTAAAGAGACCGCCATCGACACCGGCAATATCAGCCTTAAAATGTCCGGCTGTATGAACGGTTGCGCGCACCATAGCATTGGTGAAATTGGTATTTTAGGCGTCGATAAAAAAGGCGAGCAATGGTATCAACTAACACTCGGCGGCTCTGATAGCCACCAAAGCAAGCTGGGTGCTAGATTAGGCAAAGCCATTGCTAAAGCTAATGTGGTTGACGCTGTTGATGACATTGTTCAGGTGTACAAAGCACAACGCACTGATAACGAAAGTTTTGCCAACACACTCGAACGCGTTGGCTTACAGCCCTTTAAGGATAAGGTCTATGGCGCTCATTAAAAACAACGGCCTTGTACAAGAACCCTGGCACATGATTAACGAGGGTGATGCCCTACAACCGGGTTACAACCTTGTTGATATGGTCTATTGGCAAGCCAACAAAGCGGCATTAATAGCCCATCATGCAGCTATTGGGCTTCGTGTTGCTGGTGATGAAGATGTCCAGCTAATTGCGGCAGACCTTCAGTATTTTTCACTCATTGCCATCAACTTCCCCACCTTTGCGGATGGTCGCGGCTATTCATTAGCCAATACCTTGCGTGAGCAGTACGGATATTCGCATGAACTCAGAGCCGTTGGCGATATATTGCCCGACCAAGCCCTGTATTTAACGCGTGTTGGGTTTGATGTATTGGACTTACCGAACAAAGCATCTGCCAATTTAGCCTTACAAAAACTTAGGGCATTTAGCGGTTTCTATCAGCCTACAGCGGTGTAATTATTGGCTCCTCTTTGATACAGCGTTAATTTGGTGCGAAATAGGCACCAACTCAACGCCTAGCGCCTCAAGCTGTGGCAGCATCTCTTTCAGCACCGCCAATGTTGCAGCATGTGGGTGACCTATTCCCACCGCATGGCCTTTCTTTTTTGCTATCTGAATCAACCGATTAAATTCAAACTTAATGCTCTCTTGAGCAATATCATGATCAAGAAAAACATCCCGTCTAACAACCGCAACGTGTTGCTCATGGGCAATCGTCTCAGCCACTGATTGACTAGACGTGCGGCTATCAACAAAGAAATACCCGCCTTTATGCAGGGCTTTCATTACCCACGTCATGTGCCCTGGGTGCCTCGTTAGCAAACTGCCTTGATGATTGTTCATACCAATCGCATGAGGGACATTATCAAAAGCATCTTTAAGCGCCTTAACAACCACTTTTTCTTCCATATCAACATCAAGCACGCCTTGTTCGAGCGCCTCGCCTAACATCGATTGCATCGGCATATGTAACATAACCTCTTTACCTTGCTGATGCGCCAGGTTCGCCAACTGCTTTGTTTTAGGGGCATTTGGCAGTACCGCATACGTCAAATCACCCGGTAGGTTAATCATCTCCCTGCCTTCTTCTGAGCGATAACCAATGTCATCAATAATGATGCTGATTACTGCTCGCGACGTCGGCCCATCAGCCAGACTTTCAGCTGATATGAAGAGACATAATATAAACAATATGCCCTTAGCCAACTGACTCACTCGAGTTGTTTAACAACCTGATTATGACAAGCCGCGCTTACTGCCTTAATATGTTAATGCCTTTAAGCAGGTTCAGCGCTTCGTTTAACGGATAATCGTTGCCCACAAGACGCGGCTCAACTTTCTCCGTTTTCTTTTCCTCACCGTTTGGGTTTTCCAAGTGTTTTGTCAGGTCTTTTTCTTTAATGGAAATAAAGTCATCATCCAGCTTTTCGAGCTTCACTTTTGACAAGATGATATCCGGCGTAATCCCTTTCGCCTGAATAGAGTTACCCGATGGGGTGAAATAACGCGCTGTGGTTAGCTTAATAGCACCGCCTTTATTGTTCTCCAGAATCGTTTGCACAGAGCCTTTACCAAAACTTTGCTGCCCCATAATCACGGCTCGCTTATGGTCTTGCAACGCACCGGCAACAATTTCAGATGCTGATGCCGAACCACCGTTCACTAGCACAACAATTGGCGCGCCCTTTAAAATATCATTAGGGCCGGCTTTAAAACTCATTTTAGAATGCTCAATGCGCCCTTCGGTATACACAATCAAGCCCTTTTCTAAAAACGTATCACTCACCGCAACCGCTGCATTTAAAAGCCCGCCGGGGTTATTACGTAGATCCAATACCAGCCCTTTTAACTCGCTGTTTTCACTTTCTTTTTTAAGCGCCGATATCGCTTCGTGTAAATTCTTGCCGGTACGTGTTTGAAAACTCGCAATACGCACATAACCATAACCCGGCTCTAGCAGTCGACTTTTTACACTCACCACTTTAATCACGGCGCGCGTAATTGCTATTTTAAGTGGCTTCGGTTCACCATCTCGTATGATGGTTAACACAATGTCAGAGCCTGGCTTGCCACGCATAATTTTCACCGCATCGCTTAATGTCATGCCTTTGACCGGCTTTTCATCTAAACGAATCACTAAGTCACCCGCTTCTACGCCTGCCTTAAATGCCGGCGTATCATCAATCGGCGCAATGACTTTTACAAAACCATCTTCCATGCCCACTTCAATACCCAGGCCACCAAACTCGCCACGCGTTCCTTCTCGCAGGTCTTTAAATGCCTTTTTATCCAAGTAAGTAGAATGTGGGTCTAAGCCCGCCAACATGCCTTTAATGGCATTTTCAAGCAGGTCATGATCACTCACCTCTTCAACGTAAGACGCTTTAATCTGTCCAAACACTTCCGAAAATGCCTTTAGGTCTTCCAGTGGTAACGAAGTATTCGCGCGTTCTTTTTCAGCCAACACCGTCCCACCTACGCTCAGCATGATGCCCAGTGCAGTTCCTACCAGCAGTACCGGCAACGTTTTACGTAAAAAACTCATGCTTTCTCCATTTACTCATTTTGTTTTATCCAACACGACCGTTCTTTGTCGCTCGACACCAATGAATCGGATTCACTGGCTTGCCATTTTTTCTAATGCTGAAGTATAGACCGGCTTGCCGTTGTCCGCCACTCACACCGACCGTTGCTATCGTTTCGCCAGCCCCTACCCAGTCGCCTACTTCTTTATACAGCCCTTCATTAAAGGCATATAAGCTCATGTAATTAGAGCCGTGGTCAACGATAATTAACAAGCCATAACCTCGTAACCAATCGGCATACACCACCCTGCCATGTGAAATAGACCGGATAGAGGTGCCTTCGCTTGCAGAAATAACCACGCCATCGTAACGCCCTGATTTTTTTGCGCTACCAAATCGCTTACGAATTTTGCCTTTAATCGGCCAGTGCATTTTTCCTTTTAAGCGATGAAACGGTTTGTTCTGTTGATCCACAACAGGAATATCGTTGATTGCTTGGCTAATGCTCGCCAGTAAATTCGTTAAGCGTTTTTCATTCGCCTTCAACTCAGCCAGTTGTTGCGAAGACGTTTTAATTTGCTGACGTAACGTAAGCAAAACAACCTGTCGCTGCTTTTTCGACGCCAGTAAATTTTGATTCTCAAGCTGTTTCGCAGAAACAAATGAGGCTAACTCGCGTTGTTCGCCCACCAGTTTGTCTTCGACGCTGCTAAGTTGCTGAATATCTGCTTCTAAACGTTTAACGCTCTCGAGCCGTGCTTGGTTAAAGTAATCGTAATATTGCATCACCCGGCTCATTCGATCTGGCTGTTGCTGATTGAGCAGCATTTTAACCCGCTGTTGCTTGCCCATTAAATAAGCCGATCTCAATTGCTCCGCAAGTAACGTCTTTTGTTTGTTTATGCCCTGCTTTAGTGTTTTTTGCTCGCGCTGAAGTACCGTGATTTTATCTTTCGTCGCCGTTAATTTTTTATTCAAAAAACGCAGTTTTTTCGACGATTCACCTAAACGCTTATCCAGTTGCTTTAATTGTTTTTCTTCTTTCGTTTGTGTCAACTGGGTTGAAGACAAGGTCTTTTCAACTCGCTGCATCCGTTCGCGCAGTATATCGAGCTGCTTCTTATTGTCGCTTTCTGGCGACCCCACAGCAAGCGTTGACGCCAACAGTAAAATAAACGCTAAAATGCCACTAATTCGTCGGCTCACGCAAATTTTCAGAAAGTGACGCAAATGCGGCCTATTCTTCTAAATGCAATAAGCTGTGTCCCGACATCTCCGCTGACGGCTCCAAACCCATTGCCTTCAACAGTGTTGGCGCAACGTCTGCCAAGTTACCCGTCGCCTCAAGCCTTGCATCACGTCCAACATAGACAAACGGCACGGGGTTTGTGGTATGCGCCGTGTGCGTTTGCCCTGTCTTCGCGTCGGTCATTTGCTCGGCATTACCGTGATCAGCGGTAATAAAGACCTCTCCCCCTACTTTTTCAAGCGCACCCACTAAACGTGCAATGCACGTATCAATCGTCTCTACGGCTTTAACCGCCGCATCGAAATTGCCGGTATGTCCCACCATGTCACAATTTGCGTAATTGGTGATAATTGCGTCGTATTTCCCAGACTCAATCGCCTCAACCAATTTATCCGTTAATTCTGGCGCGCTCATTTCAGGCTGTAAATCGTAGGTTTTCACGTTCGGTGACGGAATTAACACCCGATCTTCACCTTCATTTGGCTCGTCAACGCCACCGTTAAAAAAGAACGTAACGTGCGCGTACTTTTCAGTTTCTGCTATGCGCAATTGCTTTAAACCCTGCTGCGCTAATATTTCCCCAAAACCATTTTTGACCGACATCGGCGGGTAGGCAACCGGCAAGTCAAAATCTTCATGGTATTGAGTTAAACACACGTATTGGCTCAACACCGGCACCACATCACGCGTAAAGTCATTAAAACCCTCTTCGGTAAAGGCGCGGGTGATTTCACGCGTGCGGTCTGAACGGAAATTCATAAACACCACGCTGTCGCCATCTTCTATTTGAACCGCCGCTTCGCCCTCTGCATGTATGCTGGTTGGCATCACAAACTCATCAAACTCTTCTCGCCCGTAAGATGCGTTTAAACCAGCCGTGGCGCTGCTCGCTGAATAGGCCGCTTTGCCCTGCGCTAACAAATCGTAGGCTAATTGCACGCGGTCCCAACGATTATCCCGGTCCATCGCGTAAAATCGACCAATCAATGACGCTGTTTTACCCACGCCTAATTTAGCAAACAACGTATCCATTTTCTCTAACGAGGCTTGAGCGCTTTGTGGCGGCGTGTCTCGCCCGTCCAAAATGGCGTGTAAATATAATATCTTAACGCCTTGTTCCGCGGCCATTTCTAACATCGCTTGGATATGCCTTTCATGACTATGTACGCCGCCCGGTGACAGCAAACCCACCACGTGCAGCGCCTTGCCATTATCAACAACGCCTTTCACAACATCGCACAACACGGTATTCCGCTTAAACTCCCCAGACTCAACCTCATCATTAAGCTGAGTAAACGTTTGTGCCAACAAACGACCCGCACCTAAATGCAAATGCCCGACTTCGGAATTGCCCATTTGCCTGTCAGGCAAGCCCACAGCTGGGCCCGAACAATCTAACAAGGCTTTTGGCCTAGTCGCCCATAGCCTGTCCCAAGTTGGTGTGTTGGCGGCATTAATCGCATTAAACTCGCCAGACTCCGAATACCCAAAGCCGTCCAAAATCATTAAAACGACAGGGCGTTTCACTAAATGTTGTGTCAAAATGTTTTCTCCGTAGTTTGCTTGCTATAATGCGCGAGCATTAGTCAGCATTTTACAATATCTATCTTTTTAATATTCAAACTATAACGTAAAGGCCCTTCATATGAGCAACGAATCCATAGCCGTGTTAATTAACGATGACTCTGAGATAAATAGGGCCGCTGACTTATTAAAAGTTCTCGCCCACCCTATTCGCCTGAAAATTATTTGCCAATTAGGCCGAGAAGAAAAAACCGTTCAGCAGCTAATTGATAGTGTTGGCTCAACGCAGAGTAACGTCTCTCAGCACCTTGCCATTATGCGAAATGCAGGTGTATTGACCTACAAAAAAAATGCTACGCAAGTGTTGTATCGCGTATCAGAACCCACGGCCATTGATTTAGTCGAATTATTAAAAGAAGTTTATTGTTAATTTAATCACCCTATAAGGCCAAGATGGACATCTACATTGAATTTATAACCAACCACACCTTTCTTTTTATTGCACTGCTGATCATTATTGTTTTGTTGTTACAAACTGTTTTTAGTGATCTAACACGCAAATATAAACTCATCTCACCGCCTGAAGCAATTAACCTTATCAACAGAGAAGATGCCGTGCTTATCGATACCCGTAATAAAGCTGAGTTCAACGCAGGCCATATCGCCGACGCTGTTTTAATTCCACTGCCTGACATTAAAGAAAGTGCTGATAAATTAAATAAATACGAAGGTAAGCCGCTGCTTTTCTATTGCAAAACAGGCACGCGTTCAGATGAAGCCTGTAAAATTCTCAGCAAACAAGGTTTCACAAACATTTTCGCTTTAAGTGGC
This sequence comes from Cycloclasticus sp., assembly GCA_039830885.1. Classification (GTDB taxonomy): domain Bacteria; phylum Pseudomonadota; class Gammaproteobacteria; order Methylococcales; family Cycloclasticaceae; genus Cycloclasticus. The sequence continues at coordinate 9,149 of JBDOOJ010000081.1, read as the reverse complement.
GGCATCCAATCTTGGGAAGATGCCAACATGCCTCTCGTCAAAAAATAATCAATTAACTGGATAACTCATGGCCTCTAAAGAACCCGTAGCAAGCCCCGAAAAGCAATTCGCCATTCAAAAACTATTTGTAAAAGACCTTTCCTTTGAATCGCCCAACGCGCCCCTTGTGTTTACCGAAAAATGGGAACCAACGGTCGATATCAATTTAAACAGCAATGCAAAAAAAGCGCCTCAGGATTTGTTTGAAGTGTCCGTTACCGTTACCGTCACGGTTAAAAATGGCGACAAAACGGCATACCTTGTTGAAGCCAGTCAAGTCGGCATTTTCGGTGTAAAAGGCTTTTCTGATGAGGAAATAGGCCCTCTCCTCGGTAGCTTCTGCCCTAGCGTTTTGTTCCCTTACTTGCGTGAAGTCATCTCCGAAATCGTCACTAAAGGCGGCTTCCCTCCTATGCTGTTGAATCCTGTGAATTTTGATGCTTTATACGCTCAACACGTACAGCAAAACGACGCCGCAAAAGCAAACTAAAACGCTGCTCGCTCAATGACTCCGGAGAAAATAGCGGTACTCGGTGCAGGTTCTTGGGGCACCGCTATGGCTATCATGATGGCGCGTGCTGGACACCGCGTTACCTTGTGGGGCCACGACCCGGTTCACATTGAAACGTTGCGGCGTGATCGCAGCAATGTTGAGTTTCTTCCCGGCACCGACTTCCCAAACACGCTAACCGCCTCTGACGATTTACAGCAAACCGTCACTGAGCATCGCTTTCTTATGCTAGCCGTACCCAGCCACGCGTTTAGAGAAACCTTGCTGAAATGCAAGCCTCATATAGCCAAGGATACAATCGTTACATGGATAACCAAAGGCTTCGAAACCGATACCGGCTTATTGGCGCATGAAGTTGTGCTCGAAACCCTTGGCAAAGACACGCAAATAGCCTTGGTCTCTGGCCCCAGTTTTGCGCTTGAAGTCGCCGATAACTTGCCCACTGCCGTGGTGGTTGCCTCGCCCAATATTAATGTCGCCATACGCGTTGCCAATACCTTACGTTCGGCTAACTTTTTAACGTTTCCTGACGATAATATTGCCAGCGCTGAAATTGGTGGCTCGATGAAAAATATCTTGGCCATTGCAGCCGGCATTTCTGATGGCTTGGGCTATGGCGCAAACGCTCGCGCTGCATTGATTACGCTTGGGCTCTCTGAAATGGTACAACTCGGCAATGTATATCATTGTTCAGAAAGTTCTTTCCTTGGGTTGGCCGGCGTCGGCGATCTCGTCTTAACGTGTACTGATGACAAATCTCGTAACCGCCGTCTTGGTTTGCAGCTTGGCCAAGGTAAAACCATTGCCGACGCTAAAGCTAACATAGGGCAAGAGGTTGAAGGCATTCATGCCGCCAAAGAAGTGCACGCTATTTGTCAAAAATGGTCGCTGGACATGCCGATTTGCAATCAAGTGTATAAAATTTTATACAGCGGTTTATCGCCGGATGTTGCCGTTAGATATTTACTCACCCGCGCGCAAAAAGCAGATGCCCACCTAGGTTAACGCGGCTCAATCTCACCATTTAAAATCATGTTGTCGCCACGCTTCGTACACAGCAACAGCAACCGAATTCGATAAATTTAAACTTCTATTCCCTTCTTGCATTGGAATTAAAATCCGCTGTTTCTCCGGCAACGATTGTATTAAGCGTTTCGGCAAGCCCCGTGTTTCTGGTCCAAACACTAACGCATCGCCAATTTGATAGCTCACTTGCGCATAGTTGCTGTTTGCAAAACGTGAAAATGCAAACACCCTGTTCGGTTTTACCTCGGCTAAAAATTCATCATAACTTTGATACTCGGTAACATTCGCAACGTCCCGGTAATCCATGCCTGCGCGCCTTAGTTGCTTGTCATTTATCTCAAAACCCAGCGGATGAATTAAACTAAGCTGCACACCAGAATTTGCACAAAGGCGCATGATATTTCCGGTGTTCGGTGGGATTTCAGGTTCAAATAAAACGACGTGTATCATGATAATCTTCGCTTTCGGTTAACTGGTATAATCCGTTATTATCTCACTAACATTAAACAAATGCTGCATCCTAAATTAGCCTCCTCTTTCTGCGGCATGTCTTTTCAGACCCCCGTTGTTTTATTATCCGGTTGCGTTGGTTTTGGCCAAGAGTACACTCGTATAGAGGGTTTTTCGCATAAAGAGATTGGTGCCATTTGCCTTAAAGGAACTACCCTTGAGGCTCGCCCTGGTAACCCAACCCATCGAGTATATGAAACGCCATCTGGCATGCTCAACGCTATTGGTTTGCAAAACCCCGGCGCTCATAAAGTGGTTAATGACATTCTTCCGGCTTTAGATTTTAACGAAACCCGTTTTATCGCTAACGTCTCGGGCTCTACCATTGAAGAATATACTGAGGTAACTCGCTTATTTGACCAATCGCCCATCGATGCAATTGAAATCAATATTTCCTGCCCTAACGTAAAGGAAGGCGGCGTAACCTTTGGCAATGACCCAGACATGTCTGCGCGCGTGGTAGCCGCTTGTCGTTCGGTGACAAAAAAACCCATCATTACCAAACTGTCCCCCAACCAAACCAACATTGCTGAAAACGCCAAACGTTGCATTGAAGCCGGCAGTGACGCTTTTTCTGTGATTAATACGCTAATGGGCATGGCGATTGACACCAAAACCAGAACACCGATTATTGGCAACGTACAAGGCGGCCTATCAGGCCCTGCGATTAAACCAATCGCCTTACTAAAAGTCCATCAAGTACATCAAGTCTGTAAAGCGCACGGTATACCTATTATTGGCCAAGGCGGTATCACCACCGTTAACGATGCGCTGGAATTTATTATTGCTGGCGCAAGCGCCATTGGTTTGGGAACCGGTTTATTCTACGACCCGCTGCTAAGCAAAAAAATTAATGATGGCATTGCGGATTACTTAGATCAGCATCAACTAAATCACTTGTCTGAATTGGTCGGCAGTCTCGATTTTTAATACCTTACGCACTAAAGTCTTTTATCTTTCTGGTTAAGGTGTTTCGCCCTAAACCCAATAATTTCGCCGCGTCTTGTCGCCGGCCTTTGGTTATTTCAAGCGCCTGCAGAATCAACACTTGTTCTACCGATGAAACCACCCGTTTGGCAATATCTTCTTCCCCTGCCAATAACCGTTTGACAATATCCAGCCTTGCAGCGTCCAACCAATCACCCGCTACCGCTACTGGCCCATTATCGTTGTCAGCCTGTAACTCTTCAGGTAAGTCCTCTATCTGAATCGTGTTACTAGGACACATCGCGGTGAGTAAATGGCAGGTATTCTCAATTTGGCGTACATTGCCTGTCCACGGTAACGCCGACAAATGGCGCATCGTCGCTTCATCCAATACCTTTACATTATCACCCAGCTCGTTGGCTGCTTTTAGAAGAAAATATTCCAACAAAACAGGTATATCTTCTCGTCGCTCCCTAACGGGCGGTATTTTTATTCGCACGACATTCAAACGGTGAAATAAATCCTCCCTAAATAAACGTTCTTCAACCAACTTCTCTAGGCCCTGATGAGTAGCGGCAAGAATTCTAACGTCTACCTTTATCGGCTGATGTCCGCCGACAGAAAAGAACTCGCCATCGGACAACACACGCAGTAATCGCGTTTGCATCTCTGCTGGCATATCACCAATTTCATCTAAAAATAACGTACCGCCATCCGCTTGTTCAAAGCGTCCTTTGCGGCGACTAGTGGCGCCGGTAAACGCCCCTTTCTCGTGGCCAAATAGCTCTGATTCCAGTAAATCCTTTGGAATTGCCGCCATATTAAGCGCAATAAACGGCTTATCCTTTCTTAAACTATGTTGGTGCAAGGCTTTCGCCACAAGCTCTTTACCCGTTCCTGATTCACCATTAATCATCACGGTGATATTCGAGCGAGATAAGCGACCAATGGCTCTAAACACCGTTTGCATAGCAGGCGCGCTACCAATAATGCCACTCGCACTAATCTCATCTATAACGCCTTGTTCCTTTACCGTTGCTTTGCTTCTATTGTGTTCATACGCGCGCTCAACTTGAGCGACCATTTCATCAACATCAAACGGTTTCGGCAAATATTCAAATGCTCCGCCGTCGTAGGCTGATACGGCGCTGTCCATATCAGAATGCGCGGTCATCACAATCACCGGCAAATCAGGAAACCGCTGCTGTATATCAGCCAATAACTCAATACCACTTTTACCTGACATACGAATATCGGTTAACAACACGTCCGGCACTTCTCTATCCAATAAATCTAAAATTCCATCCGCATTCGAAAAACTCGTGACACGATAACCTTCTCGTTTTAATGCTGTTTCTAACACCCAACGTATCGAGCGATCGTCATCAACCACCCACACTGAAATATCTTCACCCATGTTTTTTCTCTAACGGTAATATTGTTGAAAAGACCGTACGCCCCGGCTGACTATTAACTTCTATGATGCCATTATGCCGCTGTACATTTGTTTGCGCGATTGAAAGACCTAACCCAGTACCCTCTGCTCTACCGGTCACCATGGGATAAAAGATCTTCGTTTGCATGTCTTCAGGAATGCCCGGGCCATCATCGATAACATCTATTTTTATCGCTAGCTTATAGGTTTCATCGCCTATCGTGAAATTACGCTGTATCCGTGTTTTAAGGACGATGGTTCCGCCAGTTTCTACCGCCTGTGAGGCATTTCTAACGACATTCAATAAGGCTTGAATTAATTGATCCTTATCCGCCCTAATCTCTGGAATACTGGGGTCATAATCAGACCGTATTGTAATGTTTTCACTGACTTCAGCTTCCACTAACTGCCGCACCCTCTCCATAATGACGTGAATATTAGTGTCCTGATGATTAGGCAATGCTGAAGAGCCCAACATACGATTGAGCAACGTCGTTAAGCGATCCGTTTCTTCAATAATAACTTGAATATATTCGTCATACTGCTCTTCGAGCTCTTTCGACAGTAATTGAGCCGCACCTCTAATCCCGCCCAGTGGATTTTTTATTTCGTGCGCTAACCCCCGCAACATATCGGTGGCCAACTCATTTTGCGACAAGAGCTGTTCTTCCTGCCCTATTTGCAGGAAGTGATTAAAATCCATTATCTCCACCAGCACATTACCTTCATGGCCACTGCCATCTGCAATAGCCGTCATTGAGAGGCTGACGCGGCGCCTCACTCTCCTTGTTCCACTGATAGAAACCACGTGCTCGGTAAGTTTTACGCCCTCCTGACGGCACCGAGTTAAGCCCTTCTGAATACTAAAACTTGGTGTATCAAAGAGCTGTTCTGCCTGCAGGCCCGCTCCTTGCCGCGCACTAATATCAAGTAATTCCTCGGCCACATTATTCATGTAGACCAAACCATTATTTTCATCAAACACAACGATACCGATGGAAAGCTGTTCCATGACTAAATTAGGCATATAGTGTTGTTGAGTCATTTTAGAAATATTGCAAGTATTGAGCCACCCCATGTCTGCAGGGTTATAACGTCGTCTTTATTACAACTCGTTATTTAATCAGTATCATACGCACCAGTTTGGTGCGTGTCTATCAACTGGGCTAAATCAAGCCTCTGACGCTATAGCCGAGATTGGTGGTGCAAATAGAATATAACATCTGGGCTGCTGATCATGACCTCGCCACCCTTATCAATAACTTGTATATATAACGTATGCTGACCCCTGCTTAAACCTTGCGTTGTTAAGCTCTCTTGCTTAGCCCCATCGACATATAATTCAACCGAATCTCCCTGTTGTAAGCCAGGCTGTAAGGATAACTAACGCCAACAATTCCTTGGTTATTACGAACGGTTCCCTCTTGTTTAGGCTGATTAATTTCTATCCTGTCGTAGGGTAACCGTTCAACATCAGCTTCCGTAGACTTACTCTTCTCGTCTACTGCCTGTCTTTTTGGAATAGCCGGCGCTTGGTAGGTCATCATTGGGGGAATCACGATTAATTCAGCATTCTTAACCGGCACGTCTGAATACGAGACCTTTCCTTGTTCATTGATGTACTTATAGACCTCTGCGTGCACAATGTTTATTGCAAAAACAGCCAACAAAATGAATAAAAACCTCATCGTCTTTTCCTTTTTAATCCGATCCTTTATCTCATAAGACCACATTTAGTAAATTTTGTGCAAAAAAACCCCGCTTTTGCGGGGCTCTTCACAACTTTCGTTACGCTTACAAGCTGTAGTACATCTCAAACTCAACAGGGTGAGTGCTCATACGTAAACGAGTCACTTCTTCCATTTTCAAATCAATGTATGCATCAATCATGTCATCTGTAAACACACCGCCCTCTGTTAAGAACGCACGGTCTTCATTCAACGCATCTAACGCTTCATCAAATGATTTAGCCACTTGAGGTATTTTTGCTTCTTCTTCAGGTGGTAAGTCATACAAATCTTTATCCATCGCTTCGCCTGGATCAATTTTGTTTTTGATGCCATCAAGACCAGCCATTAACATCGCAGCGAAACATAAGTATGGGTTCGCAGTTGAATCAGCAAAGCGTACTTCAATACGACGCCCTTTTGGGTTTGCAACAAACGGGATACGAATAGACGCAGAACGGTTACGTGCTGAATAAGCCAACATAACCGGTGCTTCAAAACCTGGTACTAAGCGTTTGTAGCTGTTTGTTGATGCATTAGCAAACGCGTTGATTGCTTTTGCATGCTTAACAATCCCGCCGATGTAATGCAACGCCATTTCAGACAAGCCACCGTATAGGTCGCCAGCGAACAACGCTTTGCCATCTTTAAAGATAGATTGGTGAACATGCATACCGTTACCGTTGTCGCCAACGATAGGCTTAGGCATAAACGTAGCTGTTTTGCCGTATGCATGAGCAACGTTTTGTACCACATATTTAAGTTCTAATACTTCATCCGCTTTTTTAACAAGCGTGTTGAAAACAGTACCAATTTCACACTGACCAGCCGTTGCTACTTCGTGGTGATGCACTTCAGTTTCTTGGCCCATTTCTTCAAGCGTTAAGCACATTGCTGCACGCATATCGTGAAGTGAATCAACGGGAGGCACAGGGAAGTAACCGCCTTTTACGCCAGGACGGTGGCCCATGTTGCCACTTTCGTAGGCTTTGTCTGAGTTCCAACCCGCTTCTTCAGAATCAATTTTATAGAAAGAGCCTGACATATCATTGCCCCAACGAATATCGTCAAAGACGAAGAACTCATTTTCTGGGCCGAAGTAAGCCGTGTCACCAATACCGGTTGATTGGAGATACTCTTCAGCTCTTTTAGCGATTGAACGAGGGTCTCTTTCATAGCCAGACATATCAGTTGGTTCAACAACGTCACAACGAATAATAAGTGTTACGTCATCAAAAAATGGGTCTAAAACAGCCGTTGCTGGGTCTGGCATTAAAATCATGTCAGATTCGTTAATGCCTTTCCAGCCAGCGATTGATGAGCCATCAAACATTTTGCCATCTTCAAACACGCTTTCATCAATGGTGTGTGATGGAACGGTTACGTGTTGTTCTTTACCGATGGTATCGACAAAGCGGAAATCAACAAAGGTGACCTCTTTTTCTTTAATTAAATCTAATACGTCTTGTGCTGACATGTGTGCTCCAGTTTTGGTTAGTTAATATTAATAAAGTTAGCCGAACAATTTTTGCACATTTTGTGCCAAAATATAACCCCTTGTTTTAAAGGGCTATTTGTTTAAATAATGTTTCACTTCTGCTTTTTAAGCACCGCTTTGGTGCGCCGAAGCCTTTTAGGCGCCACATTGGTGCAATCGTTATGAAAATAAGACCTTGACCTTTGCCACCGCTGGCACCGATAGCGTCGCCTTTTCAAATTCAACCGCCAGTTGTTTGAGCGACTCAACGTCTTTAACGTTTGGTATGGGTAGCTCAATCTCAACCACCACTTTCCCATCTAAATAATGGAGGTTAACGCGTTTCACTTGCTCTCTTTCAGCAATCTGTTGCCAAGCCGCATCAAGCTTAGTTAACAGCTCTTTTCTAATCGGTAAGGCCAAGCTGGGGGAAACAACCTCATCATCTTCAGGGTCGATATGCACCATCACTTCACCGATATTATCCACTTCATCAATAAGGGATAAGCGCACCGTTTCACTGATTAAATGGCCCTCAGACACGCTGATCATCGGTGACACGAGAATATGCACATCCACCAAGGCCGCCTCGCCCATTTTGCGTGTGCGTAAAAAGTGCAGGGCTTTAACACCATCGACACGCAAAATAACTTGTTTAATTTGCTCGACTTTATCTGCGTCTAACGCCGTATCAACCAGCTCTTTGCTAGCATCTAGCACAAGGTCAAAACCAATTTTAATCACCATTAAGCCGACAATTAACGCCGCAATGGAATCAAAGTATTTATAACCGGCCATTTCTAAACCAACACCAATCAGCACAACAAAGGATGAAATCGCATCACTTCTATGGTGCCACGCATTGGCTTTTAACAAATCCGACTTGGTTTCAATCGCCGTGCGCAAGGTCATGCGGTACATCACCTCTTTGGAAATAATCGAAATACCTGCAACGCCGATGACTAACCAACCATGAGATAACGCTTGCTCATTAAAAAATCGTGAAATAGCATCCCAAACAATCGCCCCTGCAACCGCAATTAAAATGGCACCTAAAATAACCGTTGCTAGCGTTTCAAACCGTGCGTGGCCATAGGGGTGGTCTTCATCCGCATCTTGGCTACCGTGATGAGCCGCAAAATACACCAAACCATCCGTCAATAAATCTGATAATGAATGAAAGCCATCGGCAATTAGCGCGTGCGACTGCCCCAACCAACCACAGCCTATCTTCATAATAGACAGCACCAAATTCACCACGCCACCAATAACGGTGATGCTTTTCTTGGCTTGAAGCGCTGTATCGGGGGATTGCGTCATCACTTATTTAGTCGTTTCCAACCTCAATCGTTAAAATAAACTCGTGGTCCATTTCTTCCGTTTTTAACACGGTATGGCCATTGATTCGGCACCAGGCGGGAATATCCTGCAAAACGCCGGGATCTGTGCACGTTACCCGCAAGTTATCGCCAAATGCCATCGTTTTAATCACATTTT
>JBDOOJ010000110.1:0-18175 GCA_039830885.1 Cycloclasticus sp. | reverse complement strand
AAAAACTGGGGTCAATCAATTCGATAAAGTTCTTTGCTGGTAGTGATAAAGCGCCTTTCCTTTTCATCGTAACACCATAATAGTAATCAGGAAAATATTTTGAAAGTGGCTTTGCAATGAGCTGTTCATTACCTGTTAGCGACACACTGGTAACAATAGATAACCCTAGCCCAAGTTCCACGTATTTTTTTATTATCTCCCAACTCCACGCTTCTAATGACGCTTTATAGTTGAGTTTATGCTTTTGTAATACATCGTCCACAATACGCCATGTATTAAGGTGTTTTGGTGGCAAGATAAGGTCGTATTGAACAATTTCTTGCAGGCTGACATCGTCTACTGAGGCAAGCGGATGGCCAAACGGCATAATCAGCACGGGCACAAAGCGATATACCTGTTTGTACAAAATATCTGCCGGTATTTCCAGCATGGGGCCCACGGCAAAATCCACCTCGTTATTTCTGATAGCTTCAACGCCTGACTTACCGGACACGTTATGTAAACGTATATGTACGTTGGGGTAGCGTTGTTTAAATGTTTCAATAATATTAGGCAGTAAGTACAAAATACTGGCTTCACCGGCAGCGATGTTTATTTCGGTATTTTCTTCAGGATTATGCATGGCGGTAAAACGTGTGGGGAGGCTATCCATTTGCTCCACGAGCGGTTGCGCTAGCTCCAGTAGCTTTTTACCTGCGTCCGTTAGGCTGATTTTTGGGCCATTTCTAGTGAATAGCTTCGCTTTTAGCTCCTTTTCTAAACTTTGTATTTGTAGCGATACAGAAGGCTGACTGAGTTGTAATAATTCAGCAGCTTTTGAGAAACCACCTACTTTTGCAGCCATACAAAATGACCTAAGTTGTTTGTGCCTATTGGATTTTATTACTTGCTCACTCATTCACACATTCTATCATTAATTTTCTTAATGATAGAAATAGCTTTATTGGGATTGTAGGGGGATAGGAAACGCCTATAATGCACCGCACAATCATGATTAAGACAGTTTTAGGAGTTTAAAGCAGTGAAAGAATTAACATTTAAAGGTGAAATGACACCTGAATACGCCAGCATTTATACAGCAGAAGCGAATAACTTCGTAGCAACACTGGCTGAAGAGTTTGCTCCACGTGTACACGCATTATTAGATGCACGTAAAGAAAGACAGGCAGAAATTGACGCGGGCGCATTACCTGATTTTTTACCTGAAACCAAAGCAATACGTGAAGGCGGCTGGTCTATTCTTGGCGTGCCTGACGACCTACAAGACAGACGCGTTGAAATTACTGGCCCTGTTGACCGTAAGATGATCATTAACGCGCTAAATGCTAACGTTAAAGTGTTTATGGCTGACTTTGAAGATTCACTGTCTCCTACATGGGAGAAGGTGGCTCAAGGCCAAATAAACATGCGTGATGCGGTTAATGGCACGATTAGCCTAGACGACCCAAAATCGGGTAAGCATTACGAATTAAATGAAGATCCTGCTGTGCTTATCTGCCGCGCACGTGGTTTGCATTTGCCTGAAAAACACATCCATTTATATGACCAAGAAATCCCAGGTGGCCTGATTGATTTTGGCTATTACTTCTTCCATAACTACAAAGCATTAACCGCAAAAGGGTCTGCTCCATACTTCTACATTCCTAAACTGCAATCTCATAAAGAAGCACGCTGGTGGGCTGACGTGATGGATGCTGCTGAAGATTTAGTTGGATTAGAGCGCGGCACAGTTAAAGCAACAGTGCTTATTGAAACATTGCCGGCGGTATTTGAAATGGACGAAATTCTGCATGAATTTCGTGACCATATCGTGGCTCTAAACTGTGGCCGTTGGGATTACATCTTCAGTTATATTAAAACACTTAAAAATTTCCCTGATCGTGTGCTTCCAGATCGCCAAGCGGTCACCATGAACAAGCCTTTCTTAAGTGCTTATTCTCGCTTATTGATTAAAACGTGTCACAAACGTGGTGCATTGGCGATGGGCGGCATGGCTGCCTTTATTCCTGCTAAAGATCCTGAAGCTAACGCGGCTGTATTAAAGCGCGTAGTGGGTGATAAAACATTAGAAGCGCAAAATGGCCACGATGGCACATGGGTGGCTCACCCAGGCTTGGCTGATACAGCAATGGCTGTGCTTGATGAATACATCGGCGAAGGTAATGCCAACCAAATGAGCGTATCGCGTGCGGATGATGCTGACGTGACGGCTGCTGAATTACTAGAACCTTGTGAAGGCGACAGAACAGAAGAGGGCATGCGCGCTAACTTACGTATTGCGGTTCAATATATTGAAGCGTGGATTCAAGGCAACGGCTGTGTACCTATTTATGGCTTGATGGAAGATGCAGCAACCGCTGAAATTTCCCGTTCATCAATCTGGCAGTGGATTCACCACGGTAAAGACTTGAGCAACGGCAAAAAAGTCACCGTTGAACTGTTTCGTGAATTGATGAACGAAGAAATGGAAACGATTAAAGGCGAAGTGGGCGAAGAACGCTTTAACGCCGGTCGTTTTGATGAAGCGGCAAAAATCATGGATCGTTTCACAACATCCGAAGAGCTGGTTGATTTCTTAACCGTACCAGCTTACGACTACTTGTAATTTAAATTTAACGTTAACTTAAAAAAGGAGATAATAAATGTCATCTTATATAAATGATATAAATGCTGTTTCAGCATTGGTAGAAGCCAAAGGCGATTCTTGGGCTCCAATTAACCCTGAATCAATTGCACGTATGCGCGCGCAAAACAAATTCAAAACTGGCCTTGATGTAGCTCAATACACAGCTGATATCATGAACGCTGACATGGCTGCATTTGATGCAGACAAATCTCAGTACACACAGTCTTTAGGTTGCTGGCATGGTTTTATCGGCCAACAAAAAATGATTTCTATTAAGAAACATTTTGGTGGAAAAACTGATCGTCGCTACCTGTACCTTTCTGGTTGGATGGTTGCTGCACTACGCTCAGACTTTGGTCCTTTACCTGACCAATCAATGCATGAAAAAACTACCGTTGCTAGCTTGGTTGAAGAGTTATACACATTCCTACGTCAAGCAGATGCTCGTGAACTAGGCGGCTTGTTCCGTGACTTAGACGCTGCTCGTGAAGCTGGCGATGATGTTGCAGCAAAACGCGTACAAGATGCTATTGACAACCACGTAACTCACGTTGTGCCTATCGTTGCAGATATTGATGCGGGCTTTGGTAATGCAGAAGCGACTTACATCATGGCTAAGCAAATGATCGAAGCGGGTGCATGTGCACTTCAAATCGAAAACCAAGTAGCTGATGAAAAACAATGTGGTCACCAAGACGGCAAAGTAACCGTACCTCATGCTGACTTCCATTCTAAAATTCGCGCATTGCGTCACGCCTTCTTAGAACTAGGTATCGACAACGGTATTATCGTGTCACGTACTGACTCTGAAGGCGCTGGCCTTACGAAAGAAATTGCCGTTGTTAAAGAGCCAGGCGATCAAGGCGATCGTTACAACTCTTTCCTAGATGTTGAAGAAATCGACGTAGCAGACATGGCTGAAGGCGATGTATGCTTCAACCGTGATGGCAAATTGGTTCGTCCTAAGCGTTTACCTTCTGGTCTTTACCAGTTCCGTCAAGGCACAGGCGAAGAGCGTTGCGTATTCGATTCTATCGAAGCAATTAAAGCGGGTGCTGATCTTCTTTGGATTGAAACAGCAACACCAAGCGTTAAAGACATTGCTAATATGATGAACGAAGTACGTAAAGAAATTCCTGATGCGAAACTCGTTTACAACAACAGCCCATCATTCAACTGGACGCTTAACTTCCGTCAACAAGCCTTCGACGCGATGGCTGAAGCAGGTGAAGACGTTTCTGCATACGACCGTGATGGTTTAATGAGTGCTGAATACGATGAAACTGATTTGGCTCATGCTGCTGATGAAAAAATCCGCACATTCCAAGCTGATTCTGCTCGTGAAGCGAACATCTTCCATCACTTGATTACTTTACCGACTTACCATACAGCTGCATTGTCTACAGACAACCTAGCTAAAGACTACTTCGGTGAGCAAGGTATGTTGGGTTATGTTGCTGGCGTACAGCGTAAAGAAATCCGTCAAGGTATTGCCTGTGTAAAACATCAAAACATGTCTGGTTCAGACATGGGCGATGACCACAAAGAATACTTTGCTGGTGAAAACGCGCTTAAAGCCGGTGGTGCTAAAAATACATCTAATCAGTTCTCGTAATCTGAGGCAGGCTAGTTAAGCTTTTTTTCTAAAAGCTTGTTGTATTTAAAAAGGCGACTTTCTTAATTGAAAGTCGCCTTTTTATTTAGCTAAGTTTAAAATATTCAATTGTAACCAAATGCTTACATCATGACCCAAGGTGAATAAATAATGAGCAATATTCCAAACTACTTACAAGATGCAAAAAACTTGCTAACTAAAGACGGCTTTGCAACAAGTGATGTTTGGTATCACGGCACATCTTCCGCCTTAGTTAGTTCTATCGAAACACATGGTCTAAAACGCTCGGGTGATACAGCCATGAAGCAAGCAGCAAAAGGCACAATGGCAACAATTGGTAACAGCTATACAGAATCCATAGAACCCGTTTTTTTAACACAAAGTAAACAGCTAGCTTACTTTTGGGCAGAACAAACAGTTAGGGAACGAGGTGTTCGTATTGAAGGTGAGGAAACTCCTGTCGTTTTTGCTGTTAAATTACCCAAAGAGCTGAACGTTAATGTACAACCTGATGTGGGTGCTGCTACGTTGCTAATGGTAACGGAAGGGGAGTTGTACATGGATTATCTCGCTAAGATTTATCAAGAGGGTAGTGCTGGTGTGCTAGACATCGATTTAATGAAGGCTAATCGTATAGAGTATTTAAATAAGCTTGGAATGGCGTATATCGACACAGATATTGATGCGGAGTTCGTATCACTTGTTTCTAGCCAAACATAAAGTGTTCACACCATTTGTTTAAACGCCTGTTAGGTGTTAATTTGGGGCTATGCCATCGACAGAAATGACCGAATTATCCAGCGACCCAACAAAGAACTTAATTAACGTTAAAGCCGTTATTTTTATTATTTTAGGGATCCTGTGCGTAATGGTTGCTTGGAGGGTTTACCAACAAGTGTATGCTTGGGATATGGGCATGGATTCTTTTGAGCCTGAGTTTCAAACCTATTGGATGAACCTTCTTTATGCCCAGTGGATTATTGAGTTTATCTTAGCGTCCACAATTTGGAGCTATTTGTTAAAAACTAGAGATAAAAATGTTTTTAATATATCGCCAGCGGAAGAACTAAGGCGTTATTTCACTTTGTTTTTATGGCTATTAAGCTACACTTGGATCGTCTACTGGGCAGCCAGTTTTTTTGCAGAGCAAGATGCATCATGGCACCAAGTAACCGTGCGTGATACCGATTTTACACCCAGCCATATCGTACTATTTTATGGGACTTTTCCGGCTTATATTATTGCGGGTGTTTCTTCTTTTTTATATGCCCGTACACGTTTGCCACAGTTTGCCGATAATATTTCTATTCCCTTCGTTATCCTTATTGTTGGTCCTTTTATGATACTGCCCAATGTTGGCTTAAACGAATGGGGGCATACCTTTTGGTTTATGGAAGAGTTGTTCACTGCACCCTTACATTGGGGCTTTGTGGTGCTCGGTTGGTCTGCTTTAGCGATTGGCGGATTAGGCGCTCAAGTCATATTGAGGCTAATTGGACTATCTAGGCTTGCAGGTGAGGCTGAGATACGAGAGAACATGTAGTTGCCATTTCACTTGAAAAACCGTCTCTAAACCTCCATTACAATAGTGAGGTTTTTTTATACCCACACAATTGCTGCCATGCCCGATGTTGTTTTATTTAATTTAGCTTTATAGAACAAGTAGCCTTTTTTTCTGTCAAAATAACCAATAACTAGAGATTGAATAACCGAACTATGTCAGACCAACCTTTTGAACATGACGACGATGGAAGCCTTGCAGTACAAGAGGCTAGGCCAAAGTTGCAAAAGCCACCAATGTATAAGGTGTTGCTGCTAAATGATGACTTCACCCCGATGGATTTTGTTGTCTCTATCTTGCAGAACATCTTCTATAAAGGAAAAGAAGAAGCCGTTAGAATCACAATGAATGTCCATACGGCTGGTATTGGTGTGTGTGGCGTCTATACTAAAGATATAGCTGAAACAAAAGTACAACAAGTTATTGCATACGCACAAGAGAACCAGCACCCTTTGCAATGCACATTAGAGGAAGTGGAGTAGACCATGTTAAACAAAGAGCTTGAACAATCTTTAAACGATGCTTTTAAACGCGCTAATGAGCTGCGTCACGAATTCATTACCGTTGAACACCTTCTTTTAGCAATGATGGGCAATAAATCAGCCTGCGATGTTTTTCAAGCCGCCGGTGGTGATACTGATGCAATGACCACCGACATAGAGTCTTACCTTGAACAATCAACACCTGTTATCCCCTTAGATGTTGAACGCGAAACACAGTCAACTCTAGGTTTCCAACGGGTTTTGCAACGTGCGGTTTTTCATGTGCAATCGTCCGGTAAAAAAGAAGTGACCGGCGCTAACGTATTGGTCGCTATCTTTAGTGAGCAAGACTCACAAGCCGTCTATTTAATGAATAGACAAGATGTTACCCGACTTGATGTTGTTAATTTTATTTCACACGGCATTGCACGTATCGACGACGATGACGACATGGTCGGTTTCAATGAATCAACCACAGTAGAAAACGAAGAGACGGCGAATGACCCGCTAACAAAGTACACCGTTAACCTTAACGAACAAGCTAAATTAGGCAAGATTGATCCATTGATTGGTCGCGAGAAAGAGTTAAAACGCACCATTCAAACACTGTGTCGTCGCCGTAAAAATAATCCCTTATTGGTTGGTGAAGCCGGCGTGGGTAAAACAGCCATCGCTGAAGGCTTGGCACTAAAGATCATTGAAGGCAATGTGCCGGAAGTTCTTGAAAATACGACCATTTATTCTCTAGATATGGGCTCATTAGTCGCCGGCACTAAATACCGTGGTGATTTTGAAAAACGCTTGAAAGGGCTAGTTTCACAATTAAGAAGCGAAGAAAAAAGTATTTTATTTATTGATGAAATTCATACCATTATTGGTGCCGGATCAGCGTCTGGCAGCGTGATGGATGCCTCCAATATGATTAAACCTGCGCTTGCGTCGGGTGAGTTACGTTGCATTGGCTCAACCACGTACAAAGAATTTAGAGGCGTTTTTGAAAAAGACCATGCCTTAGCGCGACGTTTCCAAAAGATAGACATCAACGAACCGTCCGTTGAAGATACGATTAAAATTCTCAAAGGATTACGTCCTCGATATGAAGAGCACCATAATTTAAAATTCAGTTCTGAAAGTTTAGAAACAGCGGCCAAGTTAGCTGACCGTTATATCAATGACCGATTCCTTCCCGACAAAGCCATTGATGTTGTTGATGAAGCTGGCGCTCAACAACGTTTATTACCAGAAGACGAACGTCAGCCCGTTATTTTGACCTCACATATTGAACAAATAATTGCTGAAATCGCGCGAATTCCTGAAAAAAGCATTTCATCGCAAGACAAAGATAAACTTAAAGATTTGGCACGTAATTTAAAACTCGTTGTATTTGGCCAAGAAGAAGCCATCGAGAGGCTGTCTAATGCTGTGATTCTTAGCCGCGCCGGACTTGGCAATGAAGAAAGAACGATTGGTTCATTTTTATTCGCAGGCCCGACAGGCGTTGGTAAAACAGAAATCACCAAGCAACTTGCAAAAATCATGGGCGTTGATTTAATCCGCTTTGATATGTCTGAATATATGGAACGCCACACCGTATCGCGTTTAATTGGTTCGCCACCAGGCTATGTGGGTTACGACCAAGGTGGCTTATTAACCGAAGAAGTGAATAAGCACCCGTACGCTATTTTATTGTTGGACGAAATTGAAAAAGCGCACCCAGATATTTTTAATATCTTATTGCAAATAATGGATCATGGCACGTTAACAGATAATAACGGCAGAAAGGCCGATTTTAGAAACATTATGTTGGTAATGACAACGAACGCCGGTGCTCAAGAAGGTAGCAGGGCGTCTATCGGTTTTACTGAACAAGAGCACTCATCGGACAGCATGAAAGTGGTTGAAAAATCCTTTTCACCAGAATTTAGAAACCGTTTAGATGCCGTTGTTCAATTTAAAGCACTGACTGAAGACACTATTATCCACGTGGTGGACAAGTTTATTTTCCAACTGGAATCTCAGTTACATGAAAAAAATGTCACGCTATCGTTAGAGCCAGAAGCTAGAAACTGGTTAGCGAAAAAAGGCTACGATCCTAAAATGGGTGCAAGACCAATGGAACGAACGGTGCAAGAGCACATTAAAAAGCCCTTAGCGAATGAATTGCTCTTCGGCCAATTAGTTAATGGCGGAGCGGTGAAGGTCTGCGTGGTAGATAATAAAATTGACTTCGTGATTACCGAAGCCAGAAAAGACTTAATCGAGCAAGAATAGGGCGTCGACTTATTTAACGCGGTAGGTAATACGGCCTTTTGATAAATCGTAGGGTGTCATTTCTACTTTAACGCGGTCACCTGTCAGTATACGAATGTAGTGTTTACGCATTTTTCCTGAGATATGCGCTGTTATGACGTGCCCATTTTCTAACTCAACACGAAACATTGTATTTGGAAGCGTATCTTTTACAACGCCTTCCATTTCAATTTGATCTTCTTTTGCCATGTTTACCTTTATAAATGTATAAACGCTTAATTAAAACTGAGTTAAGCGGTGGTGCTTTCCCCATCCATGTCTATGAAACTGATACTTGATGGATGTAACAAGCTAATGCGGCGCGATTTTACACTATTTAGCGCCCATTAAGTGCGATTTGAATTAAAAACTTAGCGGCGTATCTAAAGATGCACTCTGAACCGGCAAGTCAGCCCTTTTACTGTAAGAAGTCCACTCGCCTTCGATAAACATTTCAATGGGCCTAAAATTCGCTTTATACGACATTTTCAGCGAGTCTTTTATATAGTAACCAAGGTATAAATGTTTCTTTTTTAATTGTTTAGTCGCATTAATTTGTTGTAAAAGATTATATGTACCAATGCTTCTTGATGAATACTCAGGATCAAAAAATGTGTAAACGGCGGATAGCGCATCAGAAAACACATCCGTAATGGCAACCGCAATCAATTGCCCATTTAAACGTGTTTCATAAACAATATTATTGCCAAACGACTGACACAAAAAGGCTTTGTATTCATCAGGTCCAAAACTCTCCATTGATCCACCCGGGTGTTTATAGGATTGATATCGCTTATACAAATCATAATACTCTTCAGAAAAAGTTGACTCTAACGGCTTAAAAATCAAGTTTTCATTTTTTGCCATGAGCCTTTTTTGACTGCGAGACGGAACAAATTGATTAACATCAAGCCGGCAGGAAATACAGGCACGACACGCATCGCAATGTGGCCGATAGGCATGTTGTCCACTTCGCCTAAATCCAATACTTATTAAATGTTCATAGATTCCAGGCGTAATATTTACATCAGGTGAAATAAAAATACTTTTCGCTTTGTTGTCCTTTAAATAATCACAAGCCTGGGGAGATGAAATATAGAGCTCTAACTGTCGTCCTATTTGAGGTGTATTCGTCATGTATTTAACCAAGCATTTTTAGAGGCTTCAGCTGAACAAAATAGTGTAATCTGCTCTGCAAAACTTTCACGACTAATGCTATACGCGCCCAGTGTTTCAAGGTGGTTAGATTGAACTTGACCATCGATTAACTGATATCCCCAATCTGATAACTTCTCAGACAAAAAAACAAAAGCAACTTTGGATGCATTGTTTTTACAACTAAACATAGACTCACCAAAAAACACCTGGCCAATACTGATACCGTATAAACCACCAACTAACACTTCATCAGACCAAACTTCGATGGAATGCGCATGACCATTTTCAAATAAGCTTTCATATGCTTGAATCATAGAAGCCGTAATCCATGTTCCATCTTGATGATCTCTTAATTTTGAACAGGCTCTAATCACTTCGCTGAAACATGTGTCAATCGTACAATTGAACATCTCTTTATTGATGGTTTTTCGTAAGCTTTTAGAAATATGAATTTCACTTGGCTTTAGCACCATCCTCGGATTAGGCGACCACCATAAAATGGGTTGATCATCCTCAAACCATGGGAATATACCGCGTCGATACGCCTCTAATAAACGCTCTGGACAAAGTGATCCGCCAGCTGCTAACAAACCATTCGGCTCGTTTAATGCCGTTTCTAATGCTGGAAAGGGCGTCGTATCATCATCGGGGTCAAGCCAGGGTAACATGATGATATAAGCCCGTTTTAACCGTCCAAATCGTCAAGAAAACGTTCTGCGTCTAACGCCGCCATACAACCTGATCCCGCTGATGTAATCGCTTGCCTGTAGATGGAGTCGGCCACGTCACCGGCTGCAAAAACGCCGGGGATACTGGTTTGCGTTGCATTCCCCGTGGTACCACTTTCTACGGTTAAATAACCGCGCGGCATGTCTAACTGGCCATCGAAAATCTGTGTATTAGGCGAGTGGCCAATTGCCACAAAAACACCCTCTAATTCAATTTCTTTAGCCGTGCCGTCTTGAGTATTTTTAATACGTATCCCTGTAACACCCATTTTATCGCCCAACACCTCGTCCAATTGATTAAACCATTCAACAGAAATATTGCCATCAGCAACTTTTTTCATTAATTTATCTGACAAGATTTTTTCAGAACGGAAGGAATCGCGACGATGAATCACCGTCACGTGGTCTGCAATATTTGAAAGGTATAGAGCTTCTTCAACCGCCGTATTGCCACCACCAATCACAGCCACGCGTTGTTTTTTATAGAAAAACCCATCACAGGTCGCGCAAGCAGACACGCCTTTTCCTCTGAATGCTTCTTCAGACTCCAAACCTAAGTATTTGGCCGACGCACCGGTAGCGATAATTAACGCGTCACACGTGTAGGTGCCCGCATCGCCAATCAGCTTAAAGGGGCGCTGTTGTAATTCTGTTGTATGAATATGATCCAATTGAATTTTTGTATCAAATCGTTCCGCGTGTAATTTCATGCGATCCATTAGTGCGGGGCCTTGTAAGCCTTCCACATCGCCCGGCCAGTTATCAACATCTGTGGTTGTCATTAATTGGCCACCTTGTTCAATGCCCGTGATTAATAGAGGGTTTAGGTTAGCTCTGGCAGCATAAACAGCAGCGGTATAACCTGCAGGGCCTGATCCTAAAATAATTAATCGATGATGTGAATTTTCGCTCATGAAATACTCCGGGTTAATTATTAATCAAGGCACTCAGCAGCCTTGTTAATTGAACGTTTAATAAAGTGCTGTAGTATGGCGATAAGAGCTAATTACGTAAAGTATAAACACATGAATATTGGCGTACCAAAAGAGATTAAGCCGTTCGAAGGCCGCGTAGCGTTAACGCCCCTTGCCTGCGCTGAGCTTATTGCCAGTGGTCATTCCGTGTTTGTTGAACGTCATGCTGGGGTATTGAGTGATTTTAACGATGATGAATACGTACATTACAACGTCACCATCTGTGCCGATGCTAAAACGTTGTATGCCAAAAGCGAATTGATCGTGAAGGTTAAAGAACCCCTCGATGCCGAACTGGTCTATTTAACCTCAACACACACGCTTTTTTGTTTTCTTCATCTGGCTGCAAATAAGCCGCTTGCAAACGCCTTAGCTGATATTGGCTTAACGGCCATTGCATTTGAATCCGTCGTGGAAGATAACTGCCTGCCACTTTTAAAACCGATGAGCAAAATAGCCGGCAAATTGGCGGTACAAATCGGCAGTAATTTATTGCATTTGCAACACGGTGGAGCGGGGGTGTTACTTGGTGGGCTCGCTAGTGAAGGCATTGATAATGGCCAAGTACTCGTATTGGGTGCCGGCTCAGCAGGTTCGCAGGCCGCTTTATTAGCGCAAGCGATGGGCGCAAACGTGATTGTTTTCGATAAATATCAAAAGACGTTGGCTACGTTGGCTATAACAAACGATAAGTTAACGTTTTTATCAGATGAAGCTGAGTGCCTTTCTCTTCTTCAATATACTGACCTGTTAATTGGCGCGCTACTGGTTCCCGGGCGCAAAACACCGCATCTGATAAAACGCGAACACCTTAAAAGCATGAGAAAAGGTTCCGTGATTGTTGATATTTCAGTTGATCAAGGCGGTTGCATAGAAACCACACGGCCAACTACCTATCAAAATCCAACCTTCGTAGAAGAGGGCGTGACACATTTTTGCGTGGCCAATATGCCCGGCGCGGTACCGAGGACAGCAACACAGGCATTATCCAGCTTATTACCCAAATATATTCAGCGATTAACGCTAAACAATTGGTACGAAAATGATAATATACTGCGCAACGCCGTTAATTTAACGGCATGGGGATATAGCCGTTGAATTTTAACTTAATTCAATATATAACAAATAGTTAGAAGCATAACCTAGAAACTATATAATATAAAGTGAATCAAAAAATAGCCTCTAAAACAGCGTCACCTGCACAACATCAAATTGTTAAGCTTTTAAGGGAGTCCGCCTTTTTGGCATTGTTAAGCATCAGCTTGTTTTTACTTGGTGCTCTTTTCAGCTACAACGTTGATGATTTCGGTTGGACACACAGCGGCTCTAATCAAGTCGTTTTGAATCTCACCGGTGTTGTTGGCGCATGGATTGCCGACTTCATGCTGTCAGTTATCGGTTTTATGGCCTTCACCTTCCCTTTGATGCTACTGAGTAGCGCATGGAAATTTCTATCAGAAGCCAGAACTGATCACGCAGACAGCATCACACACCAAATTATCCGTTGGGTTAGCTTCATTGCCTTTCTCATTGCTGGCGCTGGCTTACTCGATATGCACTATTACCAAAACTGGTTGACTATTCCTGGTTCACCCGGTGGCATTATTGGCCTAGAACTTAGCGATTTATTAAGACAGCTGTTTGCGTTTGAAGGTGCAACGTTGGTTCTACTGAGTATCTTCCTTGTCGGTATCACATTATCCACAGGGCTATCATGGTTAAGCCTTATGGATAAGTTAGGCTCATTCGCTATCGCCTTATTCGTCTCCATTCGTAATTACATTGAAGACAGCAAAGAACGCAAAACATCTGAAGATGTGCGAAGGAAGCGGGGCGATACCTTCAAAAAGCAATCGAAAATATTTTCTGCCAAACCAAAGGCGCGCATCGAACCGGTTATTAAGCAAATAAAACCCAGCGAGCGCATTGATAAAGAAAGGCAAACCAGTTTATTCGAAGAAGGTGAAGGCTCGCTGCCTGCTCTCGCCTTACTCGACCCCGCGGCCGATCATGTTGAAGGCTATTCAAAAGCCGCCTTAGAGGCGATGTCTAAGCTGGTGGAAATTAAGCTGTTAGACTTTGGCGTTGAAGTTAACGTGGTCGCGGTCAATCCCGGGCCGGTCATTACACGGTTTGAAATACAGCCCGCGCCAGGCATTAAAGCCAGTCGCATCAGTGGTCTAGCACAAGATTTAGCGCGATCCATGTCAACTCACAGCGTGCGTGTTGTTGAGGTTATCCCTGGTAAGTCTGTCATTGGTTTAGAGATTCCTAATGAGTCACGTGAAATGGTGAGGTTAAGCGAAATCCTCTCATCTGAAGCCTATGAAAAATCAACCTCACCGTTAACACTGGTCTTGGGCAAAGATATTGCCGGCCAAGCAACCGTCGCTGACTTAGCAAAAATGCCACATTTACTGGTTGCGGGAACAACCGGTTCGGGCAAGTCTGTTGCCATTAATGCAATGATTTTAAGCTTGTTGTACAAAGCAACGCCTGAACAAGTTCGAATGATTATGATTGACCCAAAAATGCTCGAACTATCCGTCTACGAGGGCATTCCACACTTATTGACACCTGTTGTTACCGACATGAAAGAGGCAGCTAATGCATTACGCTGGTGCGTTGCAGAAATGGAGCGGCGCTATAAACTAATGTCCTTATTGGGTGTGCGGAATCTGACGGGTTATAACAAAAAGGTTCGTGATGCCATTAAAGAAGGCAACCCCCTAGCAGACCCGTTATGGGAACCCACTGCTTTTCTTGATGAAGATGAAGCAGGCACTCTGTCCGAACTGCCTCAAATCGTCATTATCATTGATGAATTAGCTGACATGATGATGGTCGTTGGCAAGAAAGTAGAGGAGCTGATCGCCCGATTAGCTCAAAAAGCACGGGCGTCTGGTTTGCACCTCATCTTAGCCACTCAGCGTCCGTCAGTTGATGTATTAACGGGGTTAATTAAAGCGAATATCCCTTCACGCATTGCTTTCCAAGTGTCATCTAAAATTGATTCACGTACCATTCTTGATCAAAGTGGCGCAGAGTCTTTATTGGGTAATGGCGATATGCTGTATTTACCCCCTGGTTCAGGCCTACCGCAACGGGTACACGGTGCATTTGTCGATGACCATGAAGTCCACAAAGTCGTCAAACAATTAAAAAAGCTTGGGAAGCCTAATTATATCGAGAGTATTTTAACAACCACTGACCCTGCGGAGTTTGATGGCAGTGGGTCTGGTGGAAATAGAGAAAATTCGGACGAGCTATACGATCAAGCATTAAAGATTGTGACCGAAACACGGCGCGCTTCCATTTCAGGCGTGCAGCGCCAATTACGAATTGGTTACAACCGTGCCGCGCGAATGATTGAAGAAATGGAACAATGTGGCGTAGTAGGGCCTTTACAATCCAATGGCACTCGCGAAGTATTAGCGCCGCCCCCACCAGAATTATAAGCCCATGAAAACTCAATTCTTTACACTATTACTTTTAATTTCATTCGTAACACCTGGTTTTTCAAGCGATGGTTTGTTGATTCTCGAAAACCACCTACAGAATTACAACAAACTTAGTGGCCAATTTACCCAAATCATCAGCAGTCAAACAAGCAACAATACCAATTCATCAACGGGTGAGTTTTGGATAAAAAAACCAAATAAATTTCGCTGGCATTATTCAAGCCCTTATATCCAAGAAATAATATCCAACGGAGAAAAAGTTTGGGTTTATGACGAAGACTTAGAGCAAGTTAGCATTAAAAATTCATCGCAATCCGTCGATTCGTCTCCATTAGCAATAATTTTGGGGTCTGCATCACTTGGCGATTCATTTGAAGTATCGCCAATTAAAAACGATGACCTATTAGAGTGGTTAAAATTAACGCCAAAAAATGATTCTAGTGGTTTTGAATACATAAGTATTGGCTTTGAGAACGGTATTCTCGCCCGCATGATAATGGCAGATAATTTTGGCCAAACGACACATTTACTTTTTACGGACGTAGCTGTTCATTCAAATATGGACGACACCTTGTTTGAATTTCAAACGCCTAACGGTGCAGATGTATTTGATGAAACGATAGAGCAATGAAGGGCGACGTGCCACTTGCTGATCGCTTAAGACCCAAAAACTTAGACGATTTTGTCGGCCAAAAACACGTACTGTCTAAAGGTAAACCGTTATACGAAGCAATTTACTCTGGGAAACTTCATTCATTAATATTATGGGGCCCGACAGGCGTAGGCAAAACCACGTTAGCACACATTATTGCTCAATATGCAGACGCTAACTTTGTATCGCTTTCTGCTGTTCTCGCTGGCGTTAAAGATATTAGACTGGTTGTTGAGGAAGCTAAAAAAAACCGTTTAGAAAACCAACAAAATACCATCTTATTTGTTGATGAGGTTCATCGTTTCAACAAATCCCAACAGGATGCATTCCTGCCGCACGTTGAAACGGGTGTCTTTACTTTTATTGGCGCGACCACTGAAAACCCTTCCTTTTCACTCAACAACGCTTTGCTATCAAGAGCACGCGTTTACACATTAAAACCACTGCAAAAGAATGAATTGGAAGCCATTCTTAACAATGCGCTCTGCAATAGTAGCGACTTATTAGGCATTAAGGCCGCCATTACAATTGAAGGTGAAGCTAGCGAATTGTTAATCAATGCGGCTGACAGCGATGCACGAAGGCTGCTGAACTTTCTTGAATTATCTGTACAGCTAGCCGAAACGCAGGGCAATAAACAAATTACTACAGCAGTAGTTATTGACGTTGTTAAAGACGGTGTACGGCGCTTTGATAACCACGGCGAAGATTTCTATAACCAAATCTCAGCGCTTCATAAATCCGTGCGCGGCAGTGATCCTGACGCGTCTATCTATTGGTTAAGACGAATGCTCGACGGTGGCTGCGATCCATTATATGTTGCTAGGCGACTTGTTCGAATTGCTTCTGAAGATATTGGTAATGCTGACCCAAGAGCATTACAACTTGCTCTAAATGCATGGGACACACAAGAGAAACTTGGTAGCCCAGAAGGGGAGTTAGCACTAGTTCAAGCGGTTGCATACTTGGCTTGCGCAGCGAAAAGCAATGCCGTGTACAGCGCCTACAACACCGTTGGAGCCGTTATTAAACGTTCAGGAAGCCTAGAGGTTCCACACCATTTGCGTAATGCCCCTACAAAGCTAATGAAAGAAGAAGGCTACCATAAGGGTTATCGTTATGCGCATAACGAACCTAATGCCTTTGCAGCAGGCGAGACTTACCTTCCAAATGAACTTATTGGAGATATTTATTATCAGCCTGTTAAACGTGGTTTGGAAATTAAAATTTCAGACAAATTACAGCACCTTAGGGAGCTGAATAAAAGCGCGCAAAAAAACTGATAATAGCGACAATTAAACGGTACTATCGTATTAAATAAACACAAATAACATCAATGGAATAACAAATGAATAAATACTTATCGTTAATCGCCATCACTTCAGTTTTTTTTCTAAACGGCTGTACCGCGGTGCTAGTTGGTGGCGCAGGAGTCGGCGGCTATACAGCCGGAACAGATGAAAGACCTCTTGGTGTTATATCTGAGGATGTTTCTATTACAGCGAGCGTTAAAACGACCTTAATAAGGGATGATCAAATAGATGCTTTCGACATTAATGTCGATACATATAGAAGCGTTGTTACCCTACATGGCCATGTAAAAAACACATCTCAAATTACACGCGCTATACGCCTTACTAAAACAATTAGCGGTGTTAAAAAAGTAATTTCTAAACTCGTCGTCATTAAATAGGCGTTTTATATGAAAATTTTACTGATCCTTATCGTCATAGCCGCCGTTTTTTATATGCTGCAACATTTTTTAAATACTAAAGGAAAAGCTGGTTCAGCCGACAATATTGCCGCTGGTGAGGAATTTCTTGCGGCCAATGCATCAAAAGATGGCGTTAAAACAACGTCGTCAGGTCTTCAATACTTAGTTCTTACGCAGGGAACTGGAATTGAGCATCCAAGCGCAAGAGACAAAGTTACAGTGCATTATCACGGCACATTACTAAATGGCACTGTATTTGATAGCTCTGTAGAACGGGATGAACAAATTACCTTTGGTCTAAACCAAGTTATTAAAGGCTGGACGGAAGGTTTACAGTTAATGGTTGTGGGAGAAAAAACGCGTTTCTTTATACCTAGTAACCTTGCGTACGGCAATCAGTCAGTTGGCTCAATTCAAGGTGGGTCTATTTTAATTTTTGATGTTGAGCTTTTCGCTATTAAAAAATAATTACTTTTTATTTCTCAATTAATCAATAAGTTACTTGTCTTTTATAATCTAAGTTATCACTTATATTCTTTCCATTACCACCTATCGTAATTCGGCTCATCTTCACTCCATAACAACAATTTGTTTTAATTGCTTCCTACTTAGCTATTCTATTTAACATAATATACATTATACGAAGTAGAATATTGAGTTCGTCGCGGTAGGCTAAGGCTTACAGCATGTACTCTTCAGATTCTATGGGCAAATTTTCCGCAAAGGAAAATGCGCTCGCTTTAAACAATTACTGGATTTTGAATATTAGTTTGTTTAAATCCGCGTTACGTTTTAAAATTACGAATTAAGATTAAATAAAATAACAATGGACTATAAAAATAGTCTCGCAATTCTAATTACTTCACTACTCCTAATTGTCCTTGCTGGCTGCGATGTGCCGGAAAACCCTCTGAG
>JBDOOJ010000024.1:0-18365 GCA_039830885.1 Cycloclasticus sp. | reverse complement strand
ATCGATCGCACTACTCACCATATGATTAACGGCATTTCCGCCACCGCCACCAACACCAATTACTTTAATTACTGCATTTTCTGTTTGTGCGTCCATTAATTCAAACATATTATTCCCCTTAAATTGTTTATCTAAAATTTATTCTAAAAACATTTACTGTTAAAAATTACCCTGAAACCAACTCTTCATCTTTGCCCACATCGCTCCAAACCCACCACTTACCTCTCCACTGTTTGCCATACTGTTTTGCTGACCAAACAGCAACAAACCAACGCCCGTTGCATAAATCGGGTTACGCACTACTTCGCTCAACCCCGACACATACTGTGGACACCCTAAACGAACTGGCATATGGAAAACCTCTTCAGCCAACTCAACCAAACCTTCAACCTTTGCGCTGCCACCTGTTAACACCACACCAGCCGCTACAATATCTTCGAAGCCACTTCGCCTTAATTCAGCTTTAACAAGCATCATCAATTCTTCATAACGAGGCTCTATAATTTCTGCCAAATTTCCACGTGATATCTTGCGGGTTGGCCTATCTCCAATACTTGGCACATCAATCATTTCATCTTCATTAACCAGTTGCGTTAATGCGCACGCGTATTTCAATTTAATATCGTCAGCGTGTTGCGTTGGCGTTCTTAAAGCCACTGCTATATCGTTTGTAACCTGATTACCGGCAATTGGAATAACGGCTGTATGGCGAATAAAGCCATCACAAAAAACAGCGATATCCGTTGTGCCACCACCAATATCAACCAAACAAACCCCAAGTTCTTTTTCATCGTCCGTTAATACAGAACTACTTGATGCCAACTGTTCCAAAATAATATCGTCTACTTCTAAACCACAACGCCGCACGCATTTGATAATATTTTGTGCCGCGCTGACTGCACCCGTTACGATATGCACTTTTGCTTCCAAGCGAATGCCTGCCATCCCTACGGGCTCTTTAATTCCTTCTTGCCCATCAATGATGAATTCTTGAGGCATGATGTGAAGAATTTTTTGATCCGCTGGAATAACGACAGCTCGCGCTGCATCAATCACTCGGTCAATGTCTGAGGTATGCACCTCATTTTCTTTGATGCCGACAACACCGTTTGAATTTAAGCTGCTGATATGACTACCGGCAATGCCTACAAATACTGAGCTTATTTGGCAACCCGCCATCAACTCGGCCTCTTCAATTGCACGTTGAATTGAATGTACCGTCGATTCGAGATTCACCACGACGCCTTTTTTTAGCCCCCGTGACGGGTTGGAGCCAATACCAATTATATCAATGCCCCCATCTGGCGTAATTTCCCCGACGATTGCCGCAACTTTCGATGTACCAATATCTAATCCAACGATTAAATTTTTATCATTATTTTTCTTCATATTATTTAGCCTTTTGTTGGCTGCTTCTTATTAAGTGCAAGTCCTTTTTCCTTTCTATTTGATTGTCCGAACTGATAACCTTTTTTCCATGTCACCGCCAAACCATTGGGGTAACGTAAATCTATAACGTTTACATGGTCCATCAAATCACCCTGTATTGACGCCAATGTATTCAATGACTTACTTATTGCTTTTTCGGGTACTTTATTACCGGCTTTAACACGCACGCCGTTATTCAACACCACTTGCCAACTGCCGTGTTCTGACAAACCCAGTTTTTGCACAGACAGCATCAATGTTGCGATTGATTGGTTGATTCGTTGACTCTGTGCTAACACCGCTCTACTTTTGCTATCCAATCCCGATAAATGTGGCAGTTGCATTAATGATTGTGGAATAACGGGGCTAAACACGTGCCCTTTATCATTCAATAAAGACGCCTTATTCCATACCGCTACGGGTGTTTGTTCTTTAATCGTTACGACAATTGTGTCTGGCCATACTCGTCTTACCTGCGTTTGTTTTACCCATGCTAGTTGTGTGACCGCTTGCACAATAGCGTTGCTATCGATAGCGAAATAACCCGTTTCAACGTATGGCATCAATGTTTGAGATATTTGATGGCGCGTTAAGTAACTGAAGTCCGCTTCAATGCGCACTTGTTTAATGGGCATCGTTGTCGGCTGCTCCATCCAATCCATCAGTGCCCACACACATAACGCAACCATTAACGTCAATGTGCTTATTTTTAGCATGGGTTTTATTTGCTCAATCAAAGTGGCATGTTCTAGTTTCATGTTACCTCCTTTGCCGTTACTAAACTTGTTTCGAGAATCCGCCAAACCAGTTCATTAAAATCTGTTCCCGCTTGCTTTGCCGCCATTGGCACTAAACTGTGGCCCGTCATACCGGGCACCGTGTTTATTTCTAATAGTTGCGGCTCACCTGATTCGTCTAACATTAAATCAACGCGTCCCCAACCACTGCCGCCCAGTACATCGAAAGCCTTAAGCGATAAGTCTTTTAATTCACTTTCTTTTTCCTTACTCAAGCCACAAGGACAGTGGTATTGCGTTGTATTCGTTTGATATTTCGCTTCATAGTCGTAAAAAGCATGCGGTGTTTCCAAGCGAATCATCGGCAGTGCTTCGCCTGCCAAAACTGCAACAGTGTATTCGCTTCCTTCCACCCATTGTTCAGCCATCACATCGCATGCAAAGGTTGATGCGTTTCCAAATGCTTCATGTAACTGTTCAATATTATCGGCCTTCGCCATCCCTAAACTCGAGCCTTCAAGCGCTGGCTTTACCATCACAGGAAAACCCAAAGTTTTCGCACAAGTTTCAATATCTGCCGTCACGGTTAACTGCATCCACTTCGGCGTTGGAATGCCTGCACCTAACCAGCACAACTTAGTTCTTAATTTATCCATACCCAAGGCTGAGCCTAAAACTCCGCTACCGGTGTAAGGGATTCCCTCTAATTCAAGCGCACCTTGTAGTTGACCATCTTCTCCACCTCGCCCATGCATGATATTAAAAACCCGATCAACGCCCATCGTTTTCAACTGGTCTATGCTGCTAGTTTTTGTATCAAACTTTATGGCATTTACGCCTTGTTCTAGCAATGCAGACAACACCGCTTTACCGCTAATTAACGAGATGTCGCGCTCTGCCGCATCGCCACCCATGGCTACAGCAACCTTTCCAAACTCATCCGGTGTTTTAACAAGGTTCATTGGCCTAACACCTCACCAATAATCCGCACTTCTGTTTCTAGTGAAACACCGTGTTTTTCCAACACCTCTTTTTTTACAAAACGAATAAGCTGTTCGATGTCAGCTGCGGTTGCATTGCCGGTGTTTAATATAAAATTCGAATGCTTTTCGGATACTTGCGCACCGCCTATTCGTTTACCTTTCAGCCCCGTTGCTTCAATTAACCGTGCCGCGTGATCGCCTTCTGGGTTTTTAAACACCGAACCACCACTTGGCATATTTGTTGGCTGAGTTTTAGAACGCTTTGCCAGCAACGCGCGAATTTTCTCTCTGCTTTGTTGGTTACCGCCTGTTGGAATATCTAGGTAACATGCAACAAACCATTCATCATCGGCCACTGATACTGAACGATAGCCAATCTTATACTCACTCGCCTTACGCTCAATCAAATCACCCTGACGATTAACCACCAGTACTTTACGTACAAGGTTCCACGTTTCACCACCAAATGCGCCGGCATTCATTGCTAATGCACCGCCCATCGTGCCAGGAATACCCGCTAAAAATTCTGCTCCGGCTAAATCTTTCTCTGCGGCCAGTTTTGCCACCAGCGCACAAGGCACACCGGCTTCCACATAAATAAGTCCATCGTTGCTGTCATACATCTGTTTTAAACAACCACGCGTATAAATAACTGAACCACGCACCCCGCCATCGCGAATCAATACATTACTGCCTAACCCTAGCCATAACACAGGCTCATCGACAGGTAATGATTGCAAGTAGTGCCGCACGTCGTCAATATCGCTAGGCTTATACAAACGATCCGCACGTCCACCCACGCGCCATGATGTATAACGAGCCAACGGCTCTTTCTCCATCAATTGTCCGCTCAGTTGGTTTGCAGGTTGTTTCATTGTTTGCATTCTTCCTTTCATCGCGCTTATTGCGCGTCCACCATGTTATTTAATTGGGTTTCTAGCTTTGCCGATGCCACGCCAATATTGCCAGCGCCCGATGTCAAGACAATGTCACCCGGCAATAAAACGTCTTTTAACACATGGGGCAATTGCTCTATGTCTTTTACAAACATCGGAATCAGCTTGCCCCGTTGACGAATCGCGTTACACAAGACTGGGCCATCTGACCCTGCAATGGGTTTTTCGCCTGCTGCAAAGACGTCGAGCAACACCAACACGTCGACTTCGTTAAGCACATCAACAAAATCTTCGAATAAATCATGTGTTCTTGAATAGCGGTGCGGTTGAAACGCCAACACCAATCGTTTGTCCGGCCAACCATCACGAACCGCGTCAATGGTTGCCATTAATTCACGAGGATGATGGCCGTAATCGTCAACCAATAAAGCAGTACCGCCTAAAAGCTTTATTTCTCCATTGACCTGAAAACGTCGCCCGACACCTTTAAACTGACTTAAGCCTGTTGCGATTGCCTCATCTGAAACACCCAATTCACTGGCCACTGCAATGGCAGCCAAGGCATTCAGTACGTTGTGTTTACCCGGCATATTTAATGTCAGTGGTAGTAGCTCGCTTCGTCCAATCCGTTTTAAATTAAAGTGTGTTTGAAACCCTTCTTGCTGAACATCCAGCGCTTGAAAATCTGCTGTTTGCTGAATGCCATAACTTAGGATGGGCTTGCTGATGGATGACATCAGTTCACGTATGTTTTCATCGTCTACGCATATCACCGCTAGACCATAAAAAGGCAGTTGATGCAGGAATGACATAAACGCATCTTTCACTTGCTGAAAATCACCGCCATAGGTACTCATATGATCTTCGTCAATGTTCGTTACCACGGCGATCATCGGTTGAAGGTGTAGAAATGAAGCATCACTTTCATCAGCTTCCGCCACCAAGTAATGGCTTTCGCCTAACTTTGCATTGGTACCTGCGCTGTTTAACAAGCCACCAATAACAAACGTTGGGTCTAACCCTCCCTCTGTCATTAAAACGGCAAGTAAACTGGTCGTGGTTGTTTTACCGTGCGTACCAGCAACCGCAATACCAAATCTAAAGCGCATGATTTCTGCCAGCATTTCTGCGCGAGGTATCACCGGAACACGCTGTTCCAATGCCGCGGCCACTTCTACATTTTCTTTGTTCACCGCCGTTGACGTCACCACCACATCACAGCCTGTTACATTATCAGCAACGTGGCCGATATAAACCGTAGCGCCTTGGTCGACGAGGCGTTTTGTTACTTTGCTTTCGCGAATATCAGAACCCGATACGTCATACCCTAAGTTAATTAGCACCTCAGCAATGCCACTCATTCCCGCACCACCGATGCCGATAAAGTGAATTTTTTTCAACTTGCCAAAACCTAAATGCGCTGAATAATGCTTATGCGTATCTGGCATCATAACGCCACCTCCAAACAGATATTTGCAACGTGTTCTGCTGCATTGGGTTTTGCTAATAAGCTTGCCTTCACACCCATCTCTTTCAATTTTGTTGAATTTGACAATAACTCTCGTAACGTATCTGACAGGGCCTGCGCAGATAACTCTGACTGAGGCATCAACACGGCCGCTCCCTTATCAGATAGAAAGGCTGCATTTTTTGTTTGATGATCGTCAATTGCATGCGGCAACGGCACTAATATTGAAGGCAAACTCATCACCGCCAATTCTGATATCGTCATCGCACCCGCCCTACAAATCACCACATCAGCCCATTGATAAACCACCTTCATATCATCAATAAACACACGAACATCGGCTATCACAGCCGCCTCTTCATACGCAAATTTCGCTGTATCAATCGTTGCTTTCCCAGCTTGGTGAATGACGTTGATGCTGAATTCATCTTGCAGTTCTTTTAACGCAGCAGGCACCACTTCATTTAATATGGATGCCCCTAAACTTCCACCAACAATCAATACATTCGTTCCCGACGAGCCCTTGGCCTCTGTCACGTCTAGCAGCTCTTTACGAATAGGGTTACCGGTACAAATAGCGTTCGTTTGTTTATCAAAACTATTAGGAAATGCCTCTAACACACGTGTCGCAATACGTTTCAACAAACGGTTTGTGGTCCCTGGCACTCGGTTTTGCTCGTGAATAACCAGCGGTCTACTGTGCAACCAACTCAATAAGCCACCCGGGCCTGATGCAAATCCACCCAGACCCAACACCACATCGGGTTGGCGTTGACGAATTATTGTTGACGCTTGCACACACGCCTTCAACAACATAAACGGCGCTAACAATAAGCTCCACAACCCTTTGCCACGCAAACCCGATACGCTTAACCAATCCATTGCAAAGCCTGCATTCGGCACAACGGTTGATTCAATACCTTTCTTCGTTCCCAACCAACTGACCTGATGCCCAGCATCTCGCAAATATTCTGCGACCGCTAACGCGGGGAATACGTGCCCACCTGTGCCACCCGCCATAATCATTATGCGTACTGCCACGGTGACCTCCCTTTCAACTGGGCCTGTAAATCCAGCTGCGTTTCATGATGAATACGGCATAACAAGCCAACCACCATGCACATAACAATCATGCTACTGCCACCATAGCTCATCAAAGGTAGCGTTAACCCTTTAGTTGGCAACGCACCCATGTTCACGGCAATGTTCACAAAAGACTGCAAGCCAAACCAAACACCTAAGCCGTACGCGAGTAATGAGTAGAACCGAAGGTTTAAACGCTCAGCCGCTTTACCCATTTGAAAAGCACACCAAATAACTAAGCCAAATAATAAAATGACGACGCATGAACCGACAAAGCCCAGCTCTTCACCCATTACGGCAAAAATGAAATCCGTATGCGCCTCAGGCAAATAAAACAATTTTTGAATGCTGCTGCCCAACCCCACGCCGAACCACTCACCTCGACCCATTGCAATTAACGATTGCACCAATTGAAAACCAGAGCCCAAATGATCGGCCCACGGGTCCATAAAGGCGGTTACCCGCTCCATTCTGTAGGTTGATGAAACAATCGCCAGCACACCTAACACGCTGAGCATAAGTACCAATGTCACAAATTGAACAAGCCTTGCTCCCCCTAAAAACATCATGCACAGCACGCTAAAGCCAATCACAAAGGTCGCACCAAAATCGGGTTCCGCCATTAACAAACCAAACACAATTCCTAACGGCAGAAGTGGGCGAATAACGCCCTTAATAGACGCTCTAACATCGTCAACATGACGGGTTAAAAAACCGGCCATATACAAAATACAAATAAACTTAACAATCTCAGACACTTGCAAACGCGCAACACCTAAGTTTATCCAACGATAACTGCCGTTCACTTTGACACCGATACCGGGGATAAAGACTAAAACGAGTAGGCCAATAGCCAGCAAAATTAAATTTTGACCCTGCTTTTCCCAAAAGCTTAATGGGATATTAGCCATCAGCAAGGCCATTAAGATACCAATCAAGATATGCGCTGCCTGACGAGCGGGATAATGCCAAATATTATCAAACATTCTCTCGCCTAAATGTAACGAGCTAGACACCACCATCACATAACCGATAGACAACAAACTAATAGCAGCAAACAATAGCCAACCATCTAGGTAATAGCGCCCACGTCTTGGCGTTAGCGATGAATCAGCCGTGTTCAACATCATCGAACTCATGACGTTAACGCCTCTACCGCTGCAATAAAGCGATTGCCGCGTTCTTGATAATTTGCAAATTGATCAAGCGAGGCACACGCAGGTGACAACAAAACTGTATCGCCCGCATTGCTACGTATCGCAGCTAAACTAACGGCTTCTTCAATACTCGACACCATTTCGTAGGGTGTAGCTTCCGCTGCTGCTTGAAGTGTTTTTGCGTCGCGTCCAATTAAAATCAGCAATGACACATTTTTTTTAATCGCGCTGGTCAACACACTGAAGTCAGCGCCCTTACCGTCACCGCCGGCAATCAATACAATAGGCACATCCAACCCTTCTAACGCCGCTAAACAGGCGCCAGGATTCGTTGCTTTTGAATCATTTATCCACGTGACGCCTTCAATATCTGCAACCCACTGTGTTCTGTGCGCCAAGCCTGAAAATGTCTTTAAAGCAGTTTTTTGCGCTGGCTTCGGAATATTTAATGCATCTGCCATTGCCATTGCAGTTAATGCATTTTGAATATTGTGCGAGCCTTTTATTTTCAACTCTGACACATTCAACACGGCATCGCCGTTTTTAGAAATAAGCGCACCGCCATTCACCCCGTAGTCCCCAAGTTGCGGCTTATCCAAACCAAATGAAACCGCTTTACGTTCAGCCGGCAATACCATTATTTTTACCACAGCATCTTGACGGTTAAGCACCGCAAGACCCTCGCCATAAAAAATACGCGCCTTGGCCGCACAATAATCAGACATGCTTCGATAACGATCCATGTGGTCATCGCTGATATTCAATAACGCCACCACATCCGCTTTAAGTAGAGACGTTCTTTCCAGTTGAAAACTGGATAATTCCAACACGTACACATCCGCTTGCTTATCACTTAATAACTCCAGCGCGGGTGTTCCCAGGTTTCCGCCAACACGCACATCCCATTCAGCCTTGCTAGCCATCTCACCTAATAACGTTGTCACCGTGCTTTTACCGTTAGAACCTGTAATCGCCGCTATAGGCGCATCCGCACAAACAGCAAATACATCTATATCGCCAAAAACAGGAATACCTCGTTCGGCCGCTAACTGGATATTTTCTTGCTCTAAACTAACGCCAGGACTGACGATAATATGCGTAGCCGCTTCAAATGCCTTCGCTTCAAAGCCACCAATAAAAACCGCAACATCGCTAAATGACTCTTTCATCTCTTGAAGGTTAGGTGGATTATCGCGGCTATCTACAACTGCTACCTCAATATCATTTTGCTGAAGAAATCGAACCACAGAAAGGCCCGTTACGCCCAAACCCACAACAAGCACACGCGCACCGTGCTGATCTAAACCCAAGCGGGCTAAACCATCGCGATTATTGTGATTATCAGTGGGCATCAAGGCTTCCATCATCTTAGTTTTAAAGTTGATAGTCCGATCAGCACCAAAATAAACGTGATGATCCAAAAGCGAACAATAATTCTTGGTTCCGGCCAACCTTTTAATTCGAAATGGTGATGTATCGGCGCCATTCTAAAAATTCGCTTACCGGTTAACTTAAACGAGGCGACTTGCATAATGACCGACACCGTCTCCATGACGAACACACCACCCATAATCATCAACACCAATTCCTGGCGTACTAACACAGCCAATATACCCAGTGCTGCACCCATCGCTAATGCACCCACATCGCCCATAAATACCATTGCTGGATAGGCGTTAAACCATAAAAACCCTAAGCCTGCACCAACAATAGCGCCGCAGAAAACCACTAACTCACCCGTACCTCTTAAATTTGGTATCGATAGGTATTGGGCAAATTGCACATTACCTGATAAGTAGGCAAATACAC
This sequence comes from Cycloclasticus sp., assembly GCA_039830885.1. Lineage (GTDB taxonomy): Bacteria > Pseudomonadota > Gammaproteobacteria > Methylococcales > Cycloclasticaceae > Cycloclasticus. Next base: position 8,804 of record JBDOOJ010000024.1, on the reverse strand, counting down.
CCAATGCACCCGCCACCAATACCGTCGGCATAATCGCCAAGCCATCCAAACCATCGGTTAAATTCACCGCATTACTGGTACCCACAATCACAAAGTACGTGAGCGGTATAAACATCCAACCCAACTGTATACTCACGTCCTTAAAGAAAGGCACATACAAGGTTGTTTCAACTGGCGACGTGGCTGTATAAAACAAATAGAACGCCGCACCTAACGCAATAATAGACTGGCCTAAATATTTTTTGCCCGCGGATAACCCTTTAGGGTCTTGCAGGGCTACTTTCTTATAATCATCAATAAAACCAATGACGCCGGTTAACATTGTCACTAGCAATACGACCCACACGTATCTATTGGATAAATCAGCCCACAACAACGTGCTAACTCCAATCGCCACTAAAATTAACGTGCCACCCATGGTTGGCGTGCCCGCTTTCTTAAAATGTGTTTCCGGTCCATCATCGCGCACGGTTTGGCCAATTTTATGGAACGTTAAACGCCGAATCATGGCGGGGCCAACTAAAAAGGCAATAAATAACGCCGTTAAAGCGCCAAAAATCGAACGCATGGTCAAGTACTGAAACACCCTAAATCCACTGTGATATTCAGACAACCATTCAGCAAGAATTAACAACATTCGCCGCCCTCCTTTATTGTTATGTTCTCGACGATGCTTTCTAAGCCTTGTGAACGCGACCCTTTCACCAATACAACCATGTCTGTATTTAACTCGCCTAGCAAATGATTCAACAGCGCTTGTTTACTGTCGAAATGCCTCGCCTTTGTACCCGTTGAAGTCGATAAGCGATTAAATTCATTCACCGCGAATTTCATTTCATTTCCAACCGCATAAAAATGACGTACGTCGCTGTTAAAAATGCGTTGCCCCAGTTGTTGATGAATTTGTTCGCTGTCGTTGCCTAATTCAGCAAAATCACCCAACACCAAACAAACGGGCTGATTTATGTCCGCTAAACACGACATAGCCGCGTCAAACGACTTGGGGTTAGCGTTATAACAATCATTAATGACCACACCACCGACAATACTTATTAGCGGTTGCATACGACCGTGAACCGGTTTCAACGCGGCCAAACCGTCGTGGATATCACCCATCGACACGTCTAAACTAATGGCTGCTGCTGCAGCTGCCAATGCATTTGATACGTTGTGTTTACCCATTAGTCTCAAATTAATATCAATGCATTGCTGTGGGTAATGCAGTGTAAAACGCGTTGTGAATTGGCCGTCAACAAGGCCCGTTGTTACATCGTTTAAATTAGCCCAAATATCCGCTTGATTAGATGCACCGAAGCTCATTAGCCGCCTCCCATCTAGAAGTTCAAGCCACTGATCAAACCAAGGCTCTTCTTTATTTAATACGGCCGTTCCGTTACGACTTAAACCGCTAACGATTTCACCCTTAGCTGTCGCAACACCTTCAATGTCACCAAATCCTTCTAGATGTGCAGCACCAACATTATTTAAAATGACCACCGTAGGCTCAGCTATTTCGCACAATTCAGCGATATCACCTTGTCGACTTGCACCCATCTCAATCACCGCAATATCGTGGTGTTCATTTAATTTTAATAAGGTGAGCGGCACGCCAATTTGATTATTTAAGTTCCCTGCTGTCGCTAACACGGTATGTGACCGATTCAAGATACTCGCCAACATTTCTTTTACACTTGTTTTACCATTGCTGCCGGTAATTGCCACCACTGGGATTCCTGCAAATTTACGCTGCTGTTTTGCCAATGCCGTTAACGCACTTAACGTATCGTTAACTTTTACGTAAGGCATATCAACCGCAACATCACGACTGATCAACGCCGCTATCGCACCTTTAGATTTCGCCTGCGCCACAAAGTCGTTGGCATCAAAATTCTCGCCCTGCAAGGCGACAAAAAGCTCGCCTTTTTTCAGACTACGTGTGTCGGTGCTTATTGCATCGAAACATGCGTCAGCACCTATATGCTGGCCATGTACAATATCGGCTAATTGCTGAAGACTCATGACGCGCATCCGCCCTCTCCTGCTCGACAAACCAATGCTTTTTTGACTTCAGCTATGTCACTAAACACGATTTTTTTATCTGCTACTTGTTGATACGCTTCGTGACCTTTTCCTGCCACTAAAATCATATCGCCAGCATTCGCTTGCATAATGCTTGTTTGAATAGCCAGTGCCCGATCAAGAACAACACTCACTGCGCTCTCATCAGGCATACCCGATTTAATTTGATCAACAATCTTTTCAGCTGATTCAAAACGTGGATTGTCATTGGTAATGATGATGTCATCCGCCAATTCCGCAGCGACTGACCCCATTAACGAACGCTTTGCTTCATCGCGATTGCCACCGCAACCAAACACGAGTTTTAACCTACCAGCGCAATGCTCACGTAAGCTTAATAACGCAAGTCTCAAAGCATCTGGCGTATGCGCATAGTCAACCACTACGGCAGGGTTGGCTTTGCCAGTAAAAATCACCTGCATACGGCCCGCAACACTATTAACTGTTTCAACGTTAGCCGCCGCTTCTTCCAGCGTATTACCCATCGCAATCAACGTTGCCATAGCCGCAACCAAATTATCGACATTGAACCGGCCCAATAAGCTGGATTGAACGCGTACAGAATGCCCATCAAAGCGCACGCTAAATGACAATCCATTTACCGTTAAGGTTTCATTGGAGATAAACAAACAATTCGATTCACTGCACTGTCCAGAGCGCGAAAATGTCAACACGCGTACAGCCGGTGCTAATACCTGCAATATATTTTGACTGAATTCGTCATCTTGGTTCAATACAACAAATGTCAGCGATGACGTTTTAAATAGGCCTAACTTCGCTTCACCGTAGGCATCCATTGTTTGGTGATAATCAAGGTGGTCATGGCTTAGGTTTGTGAACACCGCACCTTGAAACTCAACCGCATTCACTCGGCCTTGATCCAGCCCATGGGATGACACTTCCATCGCAACAGCGCTGCTGCCCTCACTCAATAATTGCGCTAACTGCTGCTGCACGCTAGCACCGTCTGGGGTTGTATTAATTGCTTCTGTTAAATTGGCGACATGGCCCCAACCCAGTGTTCCCATAACGCCGCACATGGCATTTTCATCGCTCAATGCTTGCGCAATAAAATGGCTGACTGACGTTTTCCCATTGGTTCCAGTGACGCCAATAACCGGCATTTGACTTGAAGGGCGTTGATAAAAACGTGCAGCAATCTCACTTACGTTAGCACCAAGGCTTGATATTTCAACCAAGCATATGCCGTGCTGATTTTTGACTTTTTGCACCAATAATTCAATGCCACTGCAAGCCTCATACACGATAGCCGCAGCGCCCGCACTAATGGCTTGTTCGGCGTACACTAAACCATGTTCTTGAGAACCTGATACCGCTAAAAACAAGCCGTTTTCTTTAATGTATCTCGCGTCAACCGTTGGCTCAGCAACGTATATGTCACGATCAAGTTGCGCCATACCTTGTAATAAATATTGCAAAGACACGAGAGAGGCATTTTGTTGCGCAGGCATCATTGCAATCCCCGCTCAAGCGATGCCAACACGATAGACTGCTTGAGGTCGTCTGGCGCGATATTCATGAGACGTAATGCACCCGTCATCACTCTAGAAAATACCGGTGCCGCCACTAAGCCGCCATAGTAATCACCTGCTTTAGGCTCATCAATCACAACAACCATCACCAATTTTGGGTCATTCGCTGGCGCCATGCCCGCAAAAATACCCAGGTATTTATCTTCTGAATAACCACCAGCAATGGCTTTTTTAACCGTCCCCGTTTTACCCGCGACGGTGTAACCATGTACGCTCGCTCTAGGCGCTGTACCTGCTTTGCTAGCCACGGCTTCCATCATGCCGCGAACTTGCTTAGCCACAGCAGGGCTCATCACTTGTACGCCATCAGATTGATGGCTATTTTGCAGTAAGCTAACGGGCTGTAATAAACCATCATTGGCGATAGCGGCATAGCCATGCGCTAACTGCAAAGCCGACATAGACAAACCATACCCAAACGCCAAGGTAGCTGTTTCAATCGGTCGCCATTGCTCATAAGCCGCTAATCTACCTCGCGCCTCACCCGGAAAACCCAGTTGCGCCGAACGGCCAAAACCCAGCTTATTCAACAAACCCCATAAACCTTCAGCCGGTATGCCCAAGGCTATTTTTGCCGCCGCCACATTGCTTGACTTCAACAACAGAGTTGCCAAATCAATTTCACCGTAATTACGGTGATCGCGTACTTGATTACGTCCCACTTTCATGTAACCCGGATTCGTATCGATCATAGTCGATGTGTCAAAAATGCCCGACTCCATACCCGCCACAACAGTAAAAGGCTTCATCGTAGAGCCCGGCTCAAACACATCAATAAATGCGCGATTACGAACATGGCTGGCTTTGAATTTTGAACGATCATTCGGGTTAAACGCTGGCTGGTTTGCTACCGCCAACACCTCGCCCGTTTTTGGGTTCAACAGAACCAGCGAACCCGCATTCGCTTTATGTTGCGCCACGGCTGATTTCAGCTCGCGATACGCCAAATACTGTAACCGCCTGTCCAGCGACAAATGAATATCAGTACCGGCAATTGGTGCGCGAATATCATCAACGTGTTTCACCATTCTGCGCTTCCCATCACGCAATACACGCTCAACCCCCGCAACACCTTTCAACTGATCGTTTAATGCCAACTCGAGCCCCTCTTGGCCTTCGTCGTCGATATTGGTAAAACCAACAAGGTGCGATGCCACTTCGCCATCTGGGTAATAACGCCTGTATTCTTTTTGCAGGTACACGCCCGGTAAATTTAAATCATCAATCGTTGCGGCCACTTGCGGGTCCATATGACGGCGTAAATAAACAAACCGTCTAGACGCTACCTTTTTTAACTTTTTATTTAGCGAGCTCACTTTAAGGCCAAGCAGCGCTGCAAATTCACCTTTCTTTCCCTTTAAATCTAATTCTTGCGGATTAACCCATACCGAACTCACTGGCGCACTAATCGCTAGCGCGTGACCATCTGCATCCAGAATCTTCCCTCTGTAGGCTGGCAATTTGATGTCACGTAAATGAACGGCTTCACCGCGTTTCTGTAAATAACTATTATTGAGCACCTGCAAGTCAATCGCTCTGTATATCAGCGCGCACATCACCAACATAAAACACGCCAAGATAAATCGACGGCGGCCAGCTAGTTCAGGCACAATAATTTTTTGCGCTTTATCTCTAGAATGTGAGTTGTTGTAGTTCATTTAACTTTTACGTAAACGACTTTTTCTGGCGCTCGCGCCCGTAGATTTAACGTTGTGCGCGCCAACTTTTCTATTCTGTTGTTCGATGCCCAGGTGTTTTGTTCTAACTGCAAGCGACTCCATTCAACCCCTAGTCTGTCTTGCTCACGTAATTCTATTTGCAACTGATTAAAATTTAAACGCGCGTCATATTTCACATACACAACACTCAGCGCCGACACCACAACCAGCATTAACAGTATCGTTGTCATATTGATGTCACCTTGGCTTGCCATCACAGCTTCTCCGCCACACGCAATACGGCACTTCGGCTACGCACATTGCCAGCCACTTCTTCAGCCGATGCTTTAATGGCCTTACCAATACATTTAAATAACGGTTTTACAGCATCTGGCGGCAAGGGCAAATGCCTTGGCACAATAGGGCCACGCGACTGCTCACGCATAAAGCGTTTCACAATCCTGTCCTCTAATGAATGGAAACTAATCACCACCAAGCGACCGCCTTTTTTAAGAATAGCCGCCGAACTGGCCAGTACTTGCTCAAGGTCATCCAATTCTTTGTTCACCTTAATTCTAATGGCTTGAAATGTTCGAGTTGCGGGGTGCTTGCCGGGCTCACGTCGAGTAACTAAATTTTCAATCAGCTTAGCCAATTGACCGGTTGTTTCTATTGGCCCTTCTTTACACTGCTCAACGATAACAGCGGCAATTTTACGTGCGAATTTTTCTTCGCCGTAATCGCGTATTACTTTTAATAATTCACTTTCTTCAACACGCGACAGCCATTGCGAGGCCGATTCTCCCTGTGTTGAATCCATGCGCATATCTAACGGGCCATCCCGCATGAAACTAAAGCCACGCTCTGCCACATCTAACTGCGGAGAAGACACGCCTAAATCAAGTAAAATTCCATCGACTTCACCCGTCCAATCTCGTTCCGACACCATTTGATCCATGTCCGCAAAGCTACCGTGCGCCAGATCGAAACGTTCATCGTTTAATAATACTTTTGCTTGTGAAGAATTCACTGCGTCCATGTCCTTATCAATTGCCAGCAACGTCCCTTGCGCCGACAAAGCCTGCAATATTGCCCCACTATGCCCACCACGACCAAATGTTCCATCGATATAAACCCCATCAGTTTGTCGTATCAACCCGCTTAACGCTTCGCCTAACAAGACCGACTTATGTAGTGCGTTGCCAGACATCAAAGCGACAACGATCCCAGTTCAGGTGAAAGTTCACCCTCTTCTGCATTCTCCTCTTCAAACCATATATCGCGTTTGGTTACCCAAGTTTGATCATTCCAAATTTCGAATTTATTACCTTGACCAATCATCACGATTTTTTTATCCAGCGCAGCAAATTCACGTAACGGTGGCGACACCAACACACGACCCTGTCCATCGAGCTCACATTCAGTCGCGTGCCCAATCAATAAACGCTGTAAACGGCGCGCTTGTTTATTCAATGTAGGCAGCTTAATCAGCTTGCGCTCTATATCTTCCCAAACAGGCAGTGGATACAATAGGAGACTATGCTCACGATCAACCGTCATCACCATTTGTCCGTCACAAGAAGTTTTCAACTGCGCACGGTAACGCGTAGGGATAGACAATCGCCCCTTCGCATCCAACGTCACGTTATTAACCCCTCTGAACAAATCCATCCCCTTTATGGTTATTTTCCCTTTATTACCACTTTGCCCCACTTTTTTGCACTATAGAGATGAAAATACCCCTCTGTCAAGCACCTCATTCCCTAAATACTTTGTTTACGAACAAACACTTAGCTGTATTTTGTAACACTTGGATAACGGAGGGTTAAAATTAGAGAGAAAGCCAATAAGAATCATGCTCTTGCAGCTTTTTCTTAAAGAAAATACTGAGATTTAAGTTTCTAAGGTAGTTTTTACCAAAAATCAGAGCCGATAGGAGAAATCTCGGCAAGCATTGCCGAATTAGATGTAACACATTGAAAGATATGTATTTTTAGTCGAAACAAACGGAGGTTTTCGGATTAGTTTAAACAACACGGCAAGCAAGCCTGTTGCCCGATGACGTACAGACCCAACAGAACATCATCTTTACGTCCCTTTTAACTAAGAAAAACGTGCTGTAAACAAGCCTCAGTCTTGATGGATGGCAAAGAACCCTCTGCCTTGTTCTTTAACTTGGTAAAGCGCCAAATCCGCTTTTTTTATCAGGTCTTTCAACGAATCCTTACCGTCTTTAAATAGGCTTATGCCAACGCTACAACCAACATTCACCTGGTCGCCTTTGCTTGTGATAATAGGTGCAGAGGTTATTTGAATCAGCTTATTTGTCACCATTTCAAGGTTCTTAACCGAATCTATGTCCCACAGCATTACCAAGAATTCATCCCCGCCAATTCTGGCGACAATATCGGATGGTCGTAACGTTTCTTGGATTCTCTTTGCAACTGCAATTAAAATCGCATCACCCACATCGTGTCCATAGGTATCGTTAATGGGTTTAAATCGGTCAAGGTCTAAGAACATAATGGCTGCGCCACACTTTTCACGCTTCGCTATTTGTAAATAATTTTCAGCTAATCGCATAAAAAATATACGGTTCGGTAGCCCCGTTAAACCATCCGTATTGGCCAGCGTTTCGAGTTCTTCGTGCGCCTGCTTAAGGTTTTTATTTAACGTTAAAATATATATTACCGTCGCCACCAACGTCGTTATAAAAAAGAACGTCAACAACACATATTTCCAATAACGCTTAATAACGTCAACAAACGAATAATTAACCAAATTCTTATACGCGCCTAATGCCAATTGGCTGTAGGCCAGGTCAACTTCGCGATAATTCTGCGGTATCGTCCACCCCATTATGTTTGCTGACATAGCCGCCTCAGACGTTGCAGGCATCAACAATAAAGTCGCCACAACCTGTTCAGCAATGGCTTCTGGCACATGCGGTAGTTTTGCAAAGGGCCACTCAGGATACAAGCGACTACTCAACAATAAAGGATAGCCGTTTGCTTTTGTTGTTTGATCGCTCGACGGGACCGGCAATACCTTAAAGTCAGCGATGTTTGTTTTGCAACAGATCGAATACTTTCATTATTGACTAAAATGCGACGACGCACTTTCATGGCTGTTTCCATTAATATCACCTATTAAATTCTCCAAGCTAAAGCTTGGTATTAAACTACAAAATAGGTGGGTCAATTTTCGATGCTTATTAACCCCTAAAGTGGGTCAGTTTTGCATGCTTATTAACATGCAGGTAAGACGTAACGGAAATAGTAAGTACCACCTCTCAAAACGAGATGTCTTTGTACCAAATTTTGTACCATAAGCTAGCGCTCCAACAGAAGGAAAAAGCTAACTCACTGAAATATAATGATAAAAATGATAGGTGGAGTTGGCCGATAAGCCGGGTTCTGTCGTGGACAGTCATTCATCTGGGATGCACATCACTGTGCACCTCGAGCGACCTACCCAGAAGCGGTGTGGGCCACACCTTGTAACTTGCGTTACC
>JBDOOJ010000025.1:0-19029 GCA_039830885.1 Cycloclasticus sp. | reverse complement strand
ACCACATAATCGGTTTTTTTGGACACGCTACCCGTCACCTTCGCGCCTAATGACTGCAAAATCTCCTTAGCCTGATCGCGCCCCATCGACGACAACGTCCCTGTTAATACAAACACCTTATCGGACAACGCTTTATTTTTATGAGACACAGCACTCACATCAGGCCAATGAACGCCTGCTGCTAACAATTCCGTTACAACGTCTCGATTATGCTGCAACTCAAAAAAGGCAACGATGTGTTGAGCAACAATAGGGCCCACATCTGGAACCTTTTCTAAATCTTCAAGGGTAGCCCCCTGCAACGCGTCTAACCTACCAAAATACATCGCTAAACTATTCGCGGTCACCTCTCCTACTTCACGAACACCCAAGGCATATAAAAACTTTGGCAGCGTTGTTTGTTTGCTTGCATCAAGCGCGAGCAATAAATTATTGGCTGACTTGTCGGCCATTCTCTCCAAGCTTGATACCTGCTCTTTTGTTAAGCGGTACAAATCAGCAGGCGTTTTAACAAGGCCACTAATGACCAATTGTTCTACAATTTTATCGCCCAAGCCATCGACATCCATCGCTTTACGAGACGCAAAGTGTTTTATAGACTCTTTAACTTGCGCACGACAAAACAAACCTGCTGGACATCGAATAATCGCCTCCCCTTCAGCACGTTCTACAGCCGAACCGCACACCGGGCACGTTGTCGGCATCAGAAATGGCACGCAGTCATCAGGCCTTTTATCTATCACAACAGAAACAATCTCGGGAATAACATCACCCGCACGCCGAACAACCACCGTGTCACCAACGCGTACATCTTTTCTACGCATTTCGTCTTCATTATGCAGCGTTACGTTGGTCACCGTTACGCCGCCCACAAACACTGGCGACAATCTAGCCACTGGCGTTATCGCTCCGGTACGGCCAACCTGGACATCAATCCCTACCACCTTCGTCATTTTTTCTTGTGCTGGAAATTTGCGCGCAATCGCCCACCTTGGCGCCCTTGAAACAAATCCAATTTTCTCTTGCAGTTCAAAATCATTGACCTTGTAAACCACCCCATCAATCTCATAAGGCAATAAAGGGCGTTTGCTTGCCAACACATCATATGCTTTATGGCATTGCACTGACCCACGCGCAACCGATACTTGATTACTGACAGGCAAACCCCAGCTATCCAATAAACCAAATAGTATTTTCTGCGTTTTCGGTAAGACGAAGCCTTCAACAACCCCTATTCCATAGGCATAAAAGGCTAATGGTCGAGTTGCCGTGATTTTTGAATCCAATTGCCTCAAACTACCAGCCGCTGCATTTCTAGGGTTTGCAAACGGCTTTTCGTCCGCATCAATGGCTTGTTTGTTGAGTTTCTCGAAGCCTGCCAACGGCATAAAAATTTCACCCCTCACTTCGAGAGCAGTCGGTACGTTAAGGCCTTTTAGCGCCAATGGAATCACACTGATTGTTCTAACATTTTCTGTAACATTTTCACCCGTTTTCCCATCACCACGCGTTGCTGCCTGCACCAACAGACCGTCTTGGTATAAAAGTGATACGGCCAAGCCGTCCAGCTTTGGTTCAACTAAGTACTCCACTTCATCAGTCGTTTCAATTCTGTCCTGCACACGTTTATTAAACGCTTCAAACTCTGCTTCATTGAACGCATTATCAAGCGACAACATGGGTATTTGATGTTCAACTTGGTTAAATGAATCTAGCGGGGCTGATCCCACTCTTTGGGTTGGCGAGTCATCACTGATTAACGCGGGTTGCGCCAACTCTAAAGCCTGTAGTTCACGCATTAACGCATCGTAATCTGCATCTGGAATCTGCGGCGCATCATATTGGTAATAATTTTGGTTGTGCTGATTAATTTCATCATGCAATTGCTGTACGCGCGCCTTTACAGCATCATCTTTGCTCATAAGCGCGATAAATCCGCCAGCTTTGACTGGATGTCTGATATATCACCCATCGTCAATTCTTTCATATTGCCTCCGGCCAAAATGGCATCAAATCGTTGGCTCAATTCTCTGGCTGTCTGCAACATATTTTCAAACGCCAATTCAGGATTAACCGAATCATTTGTTTGAAAGAACAACACAACGCCTGTGGATTTAAAATCTGCCATGCCACCCACTGGGAATATCCCCGGCTCAAGAATATTAGCCACATGAAAGCGCTTCACTTCAACTCCATCGTCACGTTCGTAACAATGGAAAATACCCATGTCGCCAAATTCAAGATCCAATGCTGTAAACGCGTCCAATATGGCTGCACCAGAAATTGCGGCCCCTTCCTTAGGCAAGACAGTTAACTGAATAACCATCGCTTGCTCAGCAACAGGCACTTCATCTTTCTTAGGTATAGGCTCCGCCATATCGTCCTTTTGCGACAGGCTCTCATGCTGAGTTGACCCATCGTCAGACGTTGTTACCTCGTCATACACAGCAGAAAATGATGTCTCAGTCGGCATGACAGGCTCAATTCTTTCATCCGGAATGAATGTGTCCAACTTATCTTCTTTTCGGCTCAGTCTCTTTTTCAGCGCATCGTAAAAATAGATGCCAAGCAAGATAACCACACCCACCCCAAGCAAAATTAGCCTTAATGAGTTTTCTTCCATTTCTTTCGTCCCTTAAAAAAATTATTTCGCTCGAGAGCTCGTTGCATTAAACAAGAACCGCTCTCAACTTACCGCCATTTTAGTGGCTTCTTCTAAATCAACCGCAACCAACCTAGACACACCCGGTTCTTTCATTGTCACGCCTGATAACTGATTCATCATTTCCATCGTTGCTTTATTATGTGTAATTAAAATCATTTGAACATTTTCAGACATTTCCTTTACCAACTCGCCAAAACGTCCAACGTTCGCCTCGTCGAGCGGCGCATCCACTTCATCGAGCATACAAAAAGGCGATGGATTCAAATCAAAAATTGAGAACACAAGCGCCACGGCTGTTAACGCCTTTTCTCCGCCCGATAATAAATGAATTGAACTATTACGTTTACCCGGCGGTCTCGCCATAATGGTTACACCTGTTTCAAGCATGTCTTCGCCCGTTTGCTGCAAATAAGCATGCCCGCCGCCAAATAATTTAGGAAAGCGTTTCTCAAGCCCCGCATTCACCTGGTCAAACGTTTGCTTAAATAACTTACGGCTTTCCTTATCTATTTTCTCTATCGCTGTTTCAAGTGTTTTTAACGAATCAGTTAAATCCAGTTGCTGACTATCTAAATACTGTTTGCGTTCAGATTGCGCCTCGTACTCTTCTATCGCCGTTAAGTTAATCAATCCTAATCTATTGATTTTTTCCGACAAGCTATCTACTTGTTCTTGCCATTGAATAGCATTTGCGTCATCAGACATATTGTTTAACGTCTCTTGCAACTCAATGCCTGATTCTTGCAGTTGTTCCACCAATGTTTGCTTACGAACGACCACTTCTTGATGCTCTATTTTAGCGGACGATACGTCCTCTCTAGCTTGCTGAACCAATTGTTCCGCTTGATGGCGATTAGTTTCACCCTCACGTATTAATCCTTCAGTCGTTTCAGCCGTTGACCTGACCTCCACAAGGCGTTCTTCTACACCAACGCGCGTTTTCAATAGCCCATCGAGCGTCACTTTTTGCGAATCCAACGGCGCATTACTCAATTCTAACTGGCCCTTTAATTCCGCCATTTTTTCTGCCGTTAACGTTAATCGTTCCTGCACCACTTGCGCATTTTGACCAATCAGCGCTTGAGACGAACGTTGCGATTCAATTTTCAACATCAGACTGTGCGTCAATTCACGCGAACTGTGTATCTTTGATCGAGTGGCATCTAACAACTCTTTTTTCGACAAGCGTTGCTGTTGCAGCACATCACGCTGCGATTCTAGTTGCGCCGACTGCTGAATTGCAGATTCCAATACCTTTTTACATTCAAACAAACTCGCTTCATCTTCAAATTTATCGTCGTTAGCTTGGCGTAGTTCTACGATAATTTGCAACAACCTTTGTTTAGACTGCTCAGCTTTAGATTGTTTTTCGTTTAGCAGCATCGCTAAGCGAGACACTTCTTTTATCACCGTGCTTTCTTGTAAGCGTAACTCACGCTCTTGGGCCTCGAGAGCAACCAAGTCAGCACGTGCCGTTGATAACAACCGCCCTTTTTCAGTTACGTTGCCTGATAATTCAGCCAGTCGTTGCGTTAAGCCCTTTTTTTCCTTTTCTAACACTAAAGCGCTGCCCGTCGTATCAGCTTGGTGAAAGCTAATACAGTCAGCATGTATCCAAACAGCCTCTTTAGTAATTACCGATTCATGCTCCGACAGCGTTAAGATTAACTGCCGGGCAGCATCGATGCCATCAGAAAAATGTACGTTTTTTAATAGCGTCATCATAGGTAAATCGGATGTAACCAGCGACGCCAACGAGGTGTTAGCGTATGAACCCGATTGTTTATTTGCTGATGCATTAAAAAGCGTTAAATCGCCATCTGGCGAGTTTTCCGCAATGTTTAAAACGGCCTCTATATCATCAACGCAAATCGCTTGTAATCGGGTACCCATCACCGTTTCTACGGCTTTTTCCCAACCCGCCTCAACATCCACTTTCTCAATGAACTTAGACGCTTTGCCCAACCCAGCCGTCACAAGCCATTCGCTAACCTTAACTTGCGAGTCACCCAAATTAGACTGTTGAAGAACGATAATGGACTCCAACCGACCCGCAAGACGCGCATGTTCTGCTCGCAGCACGGCCAATGCTTCGCTTTCGTCATGAACTAATTGCTGCGCACGTGCAAAACCTTGCTGAGTTGATTTCAATTTCAGTTGATCTTTTTGATGCTGAGAATCCAATGCATCATGCTGCGTCTGAATGCTTATTAAATCAGCGTCATCTAAGCCTTGCTGTAGAGCTAGTTGCTCTTTTTTAACCGACGATAAACGTTGTACAATCTGCAGAAGCTGTCTATCGAGTTGATTTATCTTTGTTTTTTCAATGTCTATTTTTCTTTTCGGCTCAGCAACTTGATAGGTAAAATTGTCCCACGCTTTTTGCCATTCGTTCATCGCTTTCTCAGCATCAAACAAGGACTGACTGGCTAAACTCTCTTGCTGCTTTGTCTCCAACAAGTCTTCTTCACTCTGTCTGACCAGCTCATTAGACTCTGCAATCTTTTTCTCGCCCGCTAATAACTCTTGCTGAGAACTCTGCAAAATACCTTTAAAACGTTCAAGTTCAGCTTGTTGTTGCTTTTTCAGTTCTTGGTGGTGCTGTAAGGCTTGCTCAACCTTGGCGATTTCCGAACCAACCGAATAGAACTCCGCTTGCACGGCACTCAATTTTTCTCGTTGAGCGTTATAGTGTTCACGCTGCTGATCAATGCTTTTTTCTAACGCTCTCTGACCCGCAAGCGCCTCATCTACCTTAAGTTGTAATGATCGAATTTTTTGGTGCTGGCCTTCATCTTGCTCATTCAATGCTTGCCACTTTAGCGCCAACAATTGAGCTTTTAATTGGCGCTCCTCGGCTTTTAATACTTTATACCTTGCTGCCGTACTTGCTTGACGCTTTAGGTGGCGGCATTGCTTTTCAATTTCTTCACACAAATCTGCAATGCGTTCAAGGTTCTCTCGTGTGCGGCGCATCCTATTTTCAGTATCACGGCGACGTTCTTTATATTTCGAAATGCCCGCCGCTTCTTCGAGAAACATCCGTAACTCATCCGGCTTAGCTTCCACCAAACGTGAAATCGTGCCTTGCTCAATAATTGCGTAACTGCGTGGACCCAAGCCGGTGCCAAGAAACAAATTTGTAATGTCTTTTCGGCGACAACGCGTGCCATTTAAGAAATAAACAGACTGGCCTTCTCGATTAACTTGCCGCTTTAAAGAAATTTGATGATAACCCGCAAACTCGCCCGTGATTGTCGCGTCACTGTTATCAAAAATAAGCTCCACAAATGCTTGCCCAATGGGTTTACGTGTTGTTGAACCATTAAAAATCACATCCGACATCTGATCGCCACGCAAATGCTTTGCCGAACTTTCGCCCAGCACCCATCTAACTGCATCAATGACATTCGATTTACCACAACCATTTGGGCCCACAATACCCACCAAATCGCTTGAAAAAGGGATGGTCGTTGTGTCTACAAATGATTTAAAACCGGATAGTTTTATTTTCTCCAAACGCATCGGATAACAATACAGGATTGCGCTTTTTTCATAAAGCCGAATTAAAAAAATATTACCTTTTTCCATCAGACGGGTGTCCTTTGGATACAAACTATCCGTTGGCTTAATTTAGCAATTTAAGCAGGGAATAAAGCCCTTGTTTTACGATTCATAGTAAAATGTCGCTTCAAGAACAACCCAACCTTATTCCTATGAGCACAAAACCAAACACCAATTTAGAAACATTCCCTAACCCGAATGCAGAGCGCGACTACACCATTCGTATCGACACACCTGAGTTTACTTGCCTCTGCCCAAAAACAGGGCAGCCTGACTTTGCGACGTTAACACTGGAATACGTGCCCAATGAAAGTTGCATCGAATTAAAGTCATTTAAACTATATATATGGTCGTACCGTGATCAAGGCGCTTTTCATGAAGCTGTGACAAACTCAATTTTGGATGATTTAGTAAAGGCTTGCTCACCACGCTTTATGCGTTTAACGGCAGAATTTAATGTACGCGGTGGTGTTTACACAACGGTTGTCGCCGAGCATAAGGCTGATCATTGGACGCCCAGCATTCCTGTTCAATTGCCTTGAATAAAACAATTTAGATTAAAGTCTACCCATTCAGTTTCAATTCATCGCCACGCCTTATCCTGTAGTCACACATTGCTAGAACCAGCTTAACGATTCTAGCTAGGTCAGGCGGATTCCCCGCTTCACCGGACGCGTCCCTTCGGGGATAAGGATAAGACGATGAAAACTTTCAATACTTACACAGTAGTTATTTTTTGTTCGCTGTTCTTTGCGAGCACATCTGCATTAGCTGAAAGGCGCCACGCGGACAGTCACGACTCTGATCGCCGCACAACGTCGTCTCACCACCAGAACAACCATCATCAGCAACACACCGCTGTTTTGCATGGTAGGAAAGCTCATGCGTACCAACATAAACAGAACAGACATGCGAAAAAACATTGGAATAATCACCATAATCGTCAGCAGCATCACGGGCATTCCAACAAGCATTACTCAAGTCATTACTATCAACCAAAACACTATGCCTACAACCGTTATCAGCCAAGATACTCTAACTATTACTACGCAAAACAGCGTATTAATCATACGTTAAGGCAGCTTAGTTACTATAAGCCTGGCTTAAATCTTCACTTCAGGTTTTAACGCTTTCCTCCCCTTGTGAGAATTTATCTCACATACTCAAAGGCGGGCCATAAGCCCGCCTTCTTTTTACACCTTCGTTAAGGGCAACGCCCTAAACTTTATAACAACGATTGCAATAATTTATTCAAACGGTGTACGAACGTTGCCGGGTCTTCGAGCTGACCACCTTCGCTCAACAAGGCCTGTTCAAACAACAAATGCGATAAATCAGCAAAACGTTCGTCGTCAGCTTCATCTTTCAACCGCTTAATTAACGCATGATCTGCATTCACTTCAAACGTTGGCAAGCTGGCAGGCATATCTTGCCCCGCCGCTTTCATAATACGTTCCATGTGCGCGCCCATTTCATGCTCGTCAGCCACTAAACACGCTGGTGAGTCCGTTAAACGTGAACTGATGCGAACCTCTTTCACTTTTCCATCAAGCACTTTTTTAATTTGCTCAATCACGCTATTTAAGGATTCATCGTCTTTTTTATCGCCCTGTTTTTTATCATCGTCAGCGCCTTTGTTGACGCTATCTAAATCTAAATCACCTTTCGCAACTGACTGTAACGATTTGCCGTCAAACTCAGGCATATGTTGCACCAACCACTCATCAACGTGGTCTGTTAGTAACAACACTTCTATGTCTTTCTTTTTAAACACTTCAAGGTGCGGGCTATTTTTAACCGTTGAATACGCATTGCCGGTTAGGTAATAAATTTTATCTTGGCCTTCTTGCATATTCTCAATGTAAGACGGTAAGGTTTGAGTTTGTTTGCCCGCTGTTTTAGTCGATGCAAAACGTAATAGTTTTGAAACGCGGTCTTTGTTTTTAGCGTCTTCAATCGGCCCTTCTTTAAGAACCGCCCCAAATTCTGCCCATAAGGTATCGAATTTTTCTGGATGATTTTTTGATAAGCCTTCAATCAACGTTAATATTTTTTTAACCGCGCCTGCTTTTAACAAATTAATTTGCTTGCTTTGCTGTAATAATTCGCGTGAAACGTTTAACGGCAAGCTGTCTGAATCAATCACACCTTTAATAAAACGCAAGTAACGTGGCATTAATTCGCCACCTTCCATAATAAAAGTGCGCTTTACATACAGCTTTACACCGCTAGTTGCTTCCCTGTCCCACATATCAAACGGCGCTTTTGATGGCACAAACAGCAATAACGTATATTCATTCGTGCCTTCCACTTTACTGTGTGTGTAGGCCAGTGGTTCTTGGTAATCATGCGAGGTTTGTTTGTAGAAGTCGTTGTAATCGTCTTCTTTTAATTCGTTTTTCGCTTTCGCCCATAATGCGGTTGAACTGTTAACCGTAATATCGTCTGGCTCGTCGTCTTTTTCTTCATCTTTATGCTCATTTTTCATCACGATAGGGATATCAAGATGCTCAGAAAACTTATGAATAATCGCTTGAATACGATAACTTTCTAAAAACTCATCTTCACCTTCTTTCAGGTGCAAGATAACATCTGTACCGCGCGTTTCTTTTTCCGTCGTTTCAATGGTGTATTCGCCTTGACCTTCAGACTCCCATTTAACAGCAGATACTTTATCTTCACCCGCTTTACGGGTTATTAATGTCACCTTATCGGCAACAATAAAGCTGGAATAAAAACCCACACCAAATTGACCAATCATTTGGCTATCTTTACTTTCATCACCCGTTAATGAATCAAAGAATTTTTTAGTGCCTGAGTGAGCAATCGTCCCAATATTCTTCTTCACCTCCTCAGCCAGCATGCCAATGCCGTTATCAGAGATGGTTAACGTACGCGCTTTTTTATCCACCGTTAAACGGATTTTTAACTCACCATCACCTTCATACAACGATTCATTCGACAACGCCGAAAATCGTAATTTATCTGCCGCATCTGATGCATTTGAAATTAATTCGCGTAAGAATATTTCTTTATTGCTATAAAGCGAATGAATCATCAAGTCTAAGACTTGTTTTGTTTCTGCCTCAAAACCTAATGTTTGTTTGTCGTTTTTTTCCATTGTTTCACTCATTAAAATTACCTGCTCTCAATCAAAGTTATGGTTCAGGTATTTATGGGGACGGCTGAAAACTTTTCAAGCCCTAATTCAAAATATATACATCTGTCTTTCAAATGATTACACGCTTTAGTACAACATTAAAAAACCACTCGCTGCATTACATTCACCTTAAAATTAAGTAGTATGTAGATGTAAAAACCATACACCACGAAATTCACAATAAAAATAAATGTCTATTAATAATACAAAAGAACCTCGTTCACAATTAGATAAACTATCTACCCAATGCTTCGATAACGCATCAACGCCTATGTTCGCTATTGATGAAAACCACATTATCACTCATTGGAACAAAGCGCTTGTTGACGTGTCTGGTTTCACCAGTAAAGCAATGATAGGAACGCGAGATCAATGGAAGCCTTTTTATACAACATCAAGGCCCTGCCTCGCTGACTTGGTTGTTGATGGCGCTAATATGGAAGAAATCGAAAAGTTATACCCGTCTAATAAAAAATTATCACTCGCCAACGGTTTATCGATTCAAGCAGAAGATTTTTTTCCGTCCATGAAAAATGGTTAATGGTTACAGTTTTCAGTCACACCCATTAAAAATAGAAGAGGGAGGACCATTGGTGCCGTCGAGACATTCGTTGATATAAGTACACGAATTCAAGCAGAAAAGTCTTTACTGCAATCCTCTGAAAGCAACACACGCTCTCTAGTACAAACTAACGAAGACGCATGGGTGCTAATAAGTAACAATTTAATCGATGACTGCAACCAAGGCGCACTTGAGCTTTTCGGCTGTGACGGCATAGCATCACTAATATCATTGAGCTTTTTAGATTTATCTCCGGACAAGCAATTTAATGGGCAAAGTTCCAAACATGAAATTAAAAGGCACGACAAGATGACATTCGACAATGGCTCTTGTTCTTTTGACTGGTTATCTAAACGGCTTGATACAGGCCAAACATTTTTTCTCGAAGTCACTCAAACAATACTGAAACTGGGTAAGACTCAGATTACTCAACTGTCCTTCCGGGATATGACGGAACGAAAGGCCATTGAAGCGAAAATTGCAAAACAAATTTATGAAGATGAGTTAACTCAACTCCCTAATAGACTCTCGCTAACCCAACGTTTGAAACATGTCTTAGCTGTCTATAACCGCACACATTATCGAGGTGCATTACTGTTTCTAGACATACAAAACTTCAACTCCATCAATAACCAATACGGCTACAAAATGGGGGACGAACTCCTTATTACCCTAGCCAATCGATTGCAAACCAGTGTTAGAAAAGGAGACACCGTATCTCGCTTTGGAGGTGATAAATTTGTCATCATGTTTGAGGACTTAAACCCCGATGAATTCAAAGCAGCCCAGCAAGTCGAAGCAGCCAGTCGTAAAATTCTGAATGATTTAGAGAAGCCCTACCAACTAAACAAACAACAATTGTCGATTTCCGCCAGTATCGGTATTGCCATGTTTTCGCATGACTCACGTCCCGCACAATTGTTTCAACAATCAGACACGGCGATGCATCAAGCCCGTAATAAAAAATATAATGGCATTAGATTCTTCGACTCAGCCATCCAAACGACCATTGATGATAGAGCTGATGTTATTACATACCTACAAGAGGCTTTAGCTAAGACTGCTTTTGAACTGCACTACCAATTGCAAGTTGACGCGAAAGGACACCCATTAGGGGCTGAAGCACTGCTGCGGTTAAACCATTCAACACAAGGCTATATTCCACCCAACGAATACCTACCTATCGCAGAAGAAACAGGCATCATAGTCCCCATTGGCAGATGGGTATTAGAAACAGCTTGCCAACAACTAAAACTTTGGCAAAATCCCCATCTACATCCAAACTAACCATAACAATTAATGTTAGCCCAGTAGAATTCTTGGAAGAAAGATTTATTGAGCATATTCAAGACACGATAAAACTCAATAACATTAAACACGAACGATTAAAAATAGAGTTAACTGAATCAATGTTGACCGATATATCTGACGAGATTATCCAAAAAATGATTCCATTAAATAACCTTGGCGTGCAATTTTCATTGGATGGGTTTGGTAAAAGCCACTCTTCCATGCAGCACCTTAGCAAACTGCCTTTAAATGAACTTAAAATTGATCAGTCCATTATATCCGCCCTCGAAGATGATCCACTGAACAGTAGGCTTGTGCGGGCTATCACTATTATGGCCAAAGAATTAAAAATTAATGTCATTGCGAAAGGTGTAGAAAAGAAAAAACAGCAGCAGATGCTCATCAAATTCGGCTGCTTCAATTATCAAGGTTTTTTATATTCAAAACCGTTATCCATTGACAAATTCGAAGCGCTTTTAGACACTAAAGACACACTGAACACATAACAGCAGTACGACGAAGCTCTATTTTTTTTAAATTTAGCGCATTGGGTATAAAAGCGTTCTACTCAATATCGTTTTACAACCTGTTGATTTTAAAAAAGAATATGGCGGAAAGAAATGTTTTATTATAGTTTTATATATCAACAACTTACAGTCAATTTTTTCTTTGCTATTAATGAGTTAAGCGCTCTTCAGGGCGGCTAGCTAAAACCGATGCGCCCTCTAAGAACCTGCCAACGTCATTTCACTTATGAGAATTGAACCGGTCCTCGTATTACCCCGTAAATCCACATCGTTACCAACAGCGACTACCGCTTGAAAAATATCTTTCAAATTACTCGCAATGGTCACTTCTTCCACTGCGAATTGTATGGTGCCATTTTCTACCCAGAAACCTGCAGCACCGCGAGAGTAATCTCCGGTTAAAGTATTAACGCCTTGGCCAATCAATTCCGTCACCAACAAACCGGTGTTCATTTCTTTCAGCATTTGAACGAAATCCAAGTCACCCGGTTTAACCGTTAAATTATGTACTCCGCCGGCATTAGCTGTTGTTGTCATGCTCAATTTACGCGCTGAATAACTGCCCAACACATAGCCTTTCACAACACCTGCTTCAACAATATGGCGTTCAGAAGTGGCAACGCCTTCAGCATCATACGATGAACTGCCCATCGCCTGCGATAACAACGGCTGCTCATAAATATCGATGAAATCAGGGAAAACTTGACGGCCTATGCTGTCCAACAAAAAAGTTGACTTACGGTATAAATTTCCGCCACGTATGGCTGAAATAAAGTGGCCAATTAAACCGCCACTGACATCCGCTGCAAACATCACTGGACACTTTCGCGTGCTTAATGAACGCGCACCTAATCGCATAACCGTTCTTTCAGCTGCTTTTTCTCCAACACTCACAGCGCTGTCCATACCTTGCGCTTTACGCGCCACGGTATACCAATAATCCCGTTGCATATTGCCGTCTATTTCACCAATCACAGAACAGCTCATGCTGTGCCTGCTAGCAAGGTAGCCATGATTAAAGCCAAGGCTATTTGCTAAAACACGTGTGCCTTCAAACGTTTGAACGCTAGCGCCTTCTGAATTGGTGATTTTTTCATCGTAGCCACGCGCAGCATCTTCACAGGTAATTGCCATCTCTATGGCGGCTTCCGCGCTTAACGCCCACGGGTGGTGCAAAGATAAATCGGGAAAGTCGGTTGCTAATAGAGCCTGTTCCGGCAAGCCTGAGTACGGGTCGTCTTCTGCATAGTGCGCAATTGCACACGCTGCTGTCACCATCTCTTTAATGGATGATAAATCCAACTTAGTTGAACTGGCAGAACCTTTTTTCTTGCCGTTATACACCGTGACACCCACGCCTTGATCACGGTGGTGCTCGATGGTTTCCACCTCACCTAATCGAGCATTTACGGACAGGCCCTGGCCAATACTGATGGCCGCTTCAACTTGGTTTGCGCCTTGCTTTTTTGCCTCGGATAAAATATCTTCCGCGATGTTCTTTAAGCGCGCTATATCTTGCTCGCCAATTGGCGTATTGGTAACTGAATTAGGCATGTGTACCACCTACCGTTAAACCATCAATTTTTAGTGTTGGTTGACCGACGCCAACGGGGACACTTTGTCCTTCTTTACCGCACGTACCTACCCCGCTATCAAATTCAAGGTCATTGCCCACCATGCTTACTTTGGTCAATACATCGGGGCCATTACCAATCAATGTGGCACCTTTAACGGGTGTTGTAATTTTGCCGTTTTTAATCAAATACGCTTCACTAGCGGAGAAAACAAACTTCCCTGAGGTGATATCAACCTGACCGCCTGCAAAATTCACCGCGTACAAGCCATTTTCAACCGACGCTAAAATCTCGCCTGGGTCACTTTTGCCAGCCAACATATAGGTATTTGTCATTCTCGGCATCGGTAAATGCGCATACGACTCTCGCCGACCATTACCCGTCTGCGCCTGCCCCATTAAACGCGCATTCATCTTGTCTTGCATATAACCTTTTAGCACACCATTTTCTATCAGCGTTGTGCATTGGCTTTGTACCCCTTCATCGTCCACCGACAACGAACCACGCTTATTCTGAAGCGTGCCATCATCCACAACCGTACACAACGACGACGCTACTTTTTCACCCACACGCCCACTAAAAGCCGAACTGCCTTTGCGATTAAAGTCACCTTCCAAACCATGTCCTATCGCCTCATGCAATAAAATACCGGGCCAGCCGGGCCCTAAAACCACTGTCATATTGCCAGCGGGGGCATCTACCGCGTCTAAATTCACCAGTGCTAAACGTACCGCTTCACGCGCGTACGACATCGCTCGGTCATCTTCTAGGAAGTATTCATAGCCTTGCCGTGCGCCGCCGCCAGAGCCGCCTTGTTCACGGCGCCCATTATCTTCAACAATAACGGACACATTCATGCGCACCAATGGACGAATATCACTGTTCAACGAACCGTCTTCTGCGGCAACCAAAATAACGTCATACACACCGATTAAGCTGACGATGACCTGCTCAATGCGTGGATCTATTAAGCGTGTCTGTTGGTCA
Organism: Cycloclasticus sp.; assembly: GCA_039830885.1. Taxonomy (GTDB): domain Bacteria; phylum Pseudomonadota; class Gammaproteobacteria; order Methylococcales; family Cycloclasticaceae; genus Cycloclasticus. The sequence continues at coordinate 4,700 of JBDOOJ010000025.1, read as the reverse complement.
ATTCGCTTCAACAATGCCACTTTGTCTTCGCGTGACATCGAATCTAACGGGTCAATAGCAGCGTATAACGCAGGAACGCTACGACGAGATGTTGGCTTAATAATTCCAGCCTGCCCACTGCGAGCAATCGCCTTAACGTTTTTAGCTGCGTCTAATAAGTTAGGTAACGCCAGTTCTTCGCTATACGCAAAGCCTGTTTTTTCACCACTAACCGCTCGTATGCCAACACCTTGCTCGATATTGTAATTACCGTCTTTAACAATACCGTCTTCAAGCACCCACGATTCACTGCGTGACGATTGAAAATAAATATCTGCCTGTTCAATAGAGCTCGACATTAAGCCGCCCATGATCCGGTCTATATCGTTAATTGATAGACCGACAGGTTTAAGAATAACGCTTTCTGCTTGTTGAATTAAATCGTTCATTTATCTCTCATTATTAAAGCTGCCGATGCTGAATAGCCGGCAGGCTTGTTCGTACTTTTTTCAGTTCAGATTGATTAAGCGTAGCCGTACAAATACCTTCACCCAATTCAAGTTCTGACAGCACATTGCCCCAAGGGTCTACAATCATACTATGCCCATAGGTTGAGCGGCCATTTGCATGCACACCACCTTGATTAGCCGCTATCAAATAACACGCGTTTTCGACCGCCCTAGCACGGCATAACAGCGACCAATGCGCTCGCCCGGTTAGTTCAGTAAATGCAGACGGGACGACAACCACTTCAGCGCCCTTATCTAATAACTCACGGTACAGTTCTGGAAAACGCAGATCATAACAAATAGACAAGCCCAATATACCAAAGGGCGTTTCCACTACAACTGTTTTATCACCGGCTAAAAACCTGTCTGATTCACGATAGCTGCCTTTCTCGTCAGCTATATCCGCATCGAATAAATGGACTTTATGGTAATGCGCAATTTGCTCACCGTGCTCGTTATATACCAAGCAACTGGCATACACTTTATTTTTATCCCCTGTACGAATAGGCATTGAACCGGCCACAATCCAACACGCATGACGCTTTGATAACTCGCTCAAAAAACTTTGAATATGTCCTGTACCCAATGGCTCAGCTATCGATAACAGTTGCTTGGATTTTGATGCCATCAATGCGAAGTTTTCTGGCAATACAAGTAATTTGGCGCCTCGTGTTACAGCATCTACTACCCGTTTTTCAACCACCGCCAGGTTCTCAGCCAGCTGATCTGATGACACCATCTGAATGGCGGCAACCGACATCTGATTTATTCGCTTCATTCAACCGTTGGTGATGTAGACACCAATTTTTTGAACGGGAACTGGCCTATCGTCGCATCAAATACCGGTGTTAAAACGTTATCCACCATGCCAAATATTTTACCGCCCGGTTTACTGATCTGTTTAATCTTAGGGTCACTCCACGGCCCGGTGACACGGTATTGATAGCCTACAAACTTATTCAGTGTTTTGCCGGCTATTTTTTGCACAATAAATACAGCGGCCCCAACCAGTGGACCACCAGCAAGTGCACCCGCTATTGGTAAGCTTTCTGTGCTATTGGGCGTCACCGTAATCAATTGATCAAAATCTTCTTTCCCAAGCCCTACGCGACCATCAAAGTCGATACGTGCAGACGGGCTTTCCAAATAAAAACGATTGGTTATAGCGTCGCCGTCATTAATCGTAAACCGGCCTTTTATCTTGTCAAAACTTAGACCTTTTTCAATCAAATCACTAAAGTCCAACTGCAGGCGCCTTTTCAAAGTATCTAAACTCAACAAACCAAAAATACGGCCTATCCCTGGTTCTACGTCTAGCAACTTACCCTTACTGGTTTTGATTTGACCATACCCATTTAAATGGTCCTTTGAGAACTCTTGCGGCTCACCTGGCCAATATACGTCAAAAATCACGTCTGCCGGCGCGCCTTCCAAATCATCAAAAACACCGGTGTCTTTTAACAAACCTCCCAGCGACTTACTCGTTAACTGGCCTTTCAATCCCGTACGGCTAACGTCCCCTTCCAATTCCCATGCCCCGTATGCCTGAAATTTATCGCGTTTGGATTCCAGAGATAATTTTTCAATGATCATCCCATTGTGTTTTTTTCGTAGCCTAAGTTCCATTGCACCCAATGCTGCATCCCCGAGAAACAGAGCCTTACTCTTCAAGTTGATATTCGGTATTTCATCTGGATTCAGGGGGGACTTTGTTTCGCGCAACCCTTCGGGGTTTAACGGAGGCAATTTTAACGTCGTTAAATCCAACTGAATAATTTCATTATTACCGAAACTATCTGGCAGTACATATTGACCTGACACAGATGGACTGACAATCTCTCCAGCCCACTGTGACCCCGTATGCACGCCCTTTATCCGAACATCACTGAACGTTCGATCCAACCAATGTAGCTCACCCAATGTAATATCTAATTGATTGACACTTAGCGCTGCATCCGATTTAGCACCATCGATATGGAGTGCCTCCCGCCACTGTTTTACATCCAATGCCTTAACAAAACCGGATAATTTGAGCCCTTTTTCGGCCGGCAATTCAGTTCCTTCCCCTCCAAAATGTATGCTGCCTTTAGTCAACGAAAGCACATCACCTTCGTCTTCATTAAAATGGAAACGTCCTTTTAACTTATCACCGTAACTGGCCGCCATTGGCAAGCCATTTTGACCTAAGTTAAGCGTCACATTAAACAGTTTAGCGTCAGCCGACACTTTACCGACAGGTGCTGGTAAATCAACCGCTATACCCACCAGATCACTGCTAAGTGAAATGCTCGATGAGCCACCGCCCGACAGGCCTGCATGCGGAAGTGTCACGAGTAATTCAGCTGCACTGTCACCGTTTACGTACTGCCATGCTTTAGACGGATACTTTTTAGCCAACACAGCTGTGTTTAACGGACCGTTTGCTTTAATAAGCGTACGATTTTCTTGCGAATAAATATCAACCGTTAATGGCAGACCCAAAAAGCGTCCACGTAAAGCATCACCGCTGAGTCCTTGCTCCGAGTATTTAATCACGCCTTGTATGTTTTTAAGCGCCAGATCTAGCGTTGGAAACATTAAGGTATTATTGCTTAACGCCACTTGTGCTTTCACACGTGTTTTTAATTTAGCCCGTAGAGGGATTGCAATGTTTAAATCTACCATCGCTTGCCCAGACGCTCGGCTTTGCTGTAATAAAGCACCCACCGTTTGCTTTATCGGTGACTGTTCAAAGAACCTAAACAAGCCGCCAATATCATCATTAATCTTGCCGGATAAATTCAGATAATGGTCACTTTCAAGGTCAGCAACATCGACTAAAACGTGGGCAATATCATTGCCGGATATTCGTCCCTTTGACCCCACAATGCGCATGCCTTCGTTTTTAAACTCCACCTGCGCGGACGCATCGACAACATCAGGCCAATCGTCAGCATAATGTAACAACACAGACTCGGTATCAAACAACACCTGGAAAACGCCTTGCTTATCTCGATAAGGAAAATTCGGCAAAACACCCTTTAACAAAACGCCACCACCGGTTACCTGGCCTTCCGTAAAAGCGCTATCTAACCAATTGACAACGCCTTGCCCCATGATACCAACCGGTAAATATAACGACGTAAATCGCCCATCCGCACGACCAAAGCCTGCCTGTAAATCAATCACCGCATCGCTGCCATCGGTAGGAAGCTGAAGCTTAAACCGTGTTGCTGTCTCAAAATGGGGTGTGTTTGCTACCAGCCGGTTACTGCTAACAGCCCAACCATTAGCACCACGAAACCACGTCAACTGCCCGGTCAACTTATCCAGCTTAATCGGATCCCTAAACAAACCTTTAAAGTACACCGCAGCATCTGCAGTATCAGCCTCTAGCCACCCCTTCTCTTTGGTCGCGCACGCGCTGAGAGTCACGTTTGTAACCCCCGGCGACTGCTCGTATGCACGACTGGAAAAGCCTTTTAGTTGACCACAAAATGCCCAGGCTTGTTGCTCACCTTCTGTTAGCAAAGACACTGTTACATTATTTAACTTACCCGACGGGTTAACGGTTTGTAGCAGGTTGGCTGTTTTTTGATCCAATAAATCGCTGTGTTGAACTAGGCTGCTAATTGCGGCTAAATTTAACCCCGTTGATTCAATGTTTATTTGCAGCTGCCCTTTATTAATGGACTGAAATTTAACACTAAATTGGCTTTTTTCTTGCTGTGAACCAGCGGCTTCAAACGAAAAATCGTTGGCCGTCAAGCTCCAGCCATTGGCAGTTTTAAGCCAATCGAACTGACTATTGAATTGGGAAATAGCCAGTGTTTTTTCATTTCGTAATAAGCTCGCGGCCTCCACAACCACATAGCCTTTTACCTGAGTCAATTGCGCTGAATCCCACGTGCTCCATAGTTCTAGATCGCCCACACCATGGTTGATAGACAGCTCGTCAACCTTTAGCCTCGACAAATATTTATCAATGTGAAGTTTCTCGGCTTTTAAATAGCCCTTTGCGTTCCAATCGTTGTCAGATAAAGGGTCTCCATCTATATCAACGGAAAAAGCAATGCTCTCACCATCACCCTCTGGCAACTTTGCCCGAAGGGAAAACACGTGTTTCTGGTCATTGTTTTTAAAAACAATGTGTGCGTCTTTTAACGTGACATCTGGCACGTCACGCATACCATCCTGCCAAGTTATCTGACTATCCAATACTTCAAAGTAGCC
>JBDOOJ010000080.1:0-19265 GCA_039830885.1 Cycloclasticus sp. | reverse complement strand
CTTTCGTGCTTGCATAAAGCGCAGGCCTGCCAGGCACTTCTTTATGACCAATCACACGAATCCAGCTTCTTTCTTCTAATGTTCGTATAATGTTTGTACTCACGGCCACACCCCGAATTTCTTCTATCTCGCCTCGTGTGGCCGGTTGTTGGTATGCAATAATTGCCAATGTTTCCAACAACCCTCGGCTGTATTTTACAGGCTTTTCTTCCCATAATCTCGCCACCCACGACGAGTATTCAGATTTAACCTGAAAACGATAACCGCTGGCCGTTTCAATTAACTCAATCGGTTTCGCTTTATACTCAGCTTGCAATAAATTAATGGCCTCGCGCACTCGGTGTTTATCTGGCCTATCTTCAAGTAGAAACAAGCCTTGTAACTCCATAATGGATAGCGGCTCACTGGCTGCAAACAATGATGCTTCGAGTATATCTTTTATGTCCATGTGTTTACTTAACCGTATGTATGAATAACTACTCGACGATGGGCTTTACCCATACCTCAGACAAGGGCTCGCCTTGCACGATTTCCACCAAGCCTTCTTTGCATAACTCCAAAAGCGCTAAAAATGTTACGACGGCTCCACTTTTCCCCTCTTCCATTGTAAAAAAACAATGAAAGGCAAAAAACCCTTCAACATCACCCGATAACGTTGCCAAAATTCTCGACATCCTTTCTCTAACCGATAACGGTTCACGCTGAATTTGGTGATGGCTAAATTTTTCAGCCCGTTTTAAGGCGTCTTGAAATGCGATTAAAATAGCATCGAGCTCCACATCCGGCAGGGGCTTATCCATTTTATCGACAACCAATTCAGCCGTCGCTAGATAATTATCTCTGTACAGCCTAGGCAAGGCATCTATGTCATCTGCCGCACGTTTAAATCGTTCATACTCTTGAAGGCGTCTAATCAATTCTGCTCGCGGGTCGTCTTCATCGGCAGATTCCTCAACCTGCCTGGGCAATAACATCTTCGATTTAATTTCAGCCAGCATCGCCGCCATCACCAAATATTCAGCTGCAAGCTCCATACGGAGATTTTGCATCATGTCAATGTACTCAATGTATTGTTCTGTAATTTTTAAAACGGGGATATCGAGAATATCTAAATTTTGGTGCTTAATAAGATAAAGCAACAAATCTAAGGGGCCCTCAAACGTTTCTAAAAAAACTTCTAGCGCATCTGGCGGTATGTATAAATCTTCGGGTAATTCTTGATATGGCTTACCATCAACCAACACTAACGGTTGTTGAAAAGATAATACATTTTCAGGTGATTTTTCCATTTATTGTTCAGATAAATATATAAAAATATAACCTTTAGTCTATCACAGCGCCCTAACGCTAAATGCTGTGTAACTCACTCAACCTGCATAATTTTTAGCGTATTCGTTCCACCATAATGACCGGTCAATTCTCCTGTCGTAATGATGACCAGATCATCTTCACTGACAATGTTTAGCTGTTTTAATTTTACCATCGCCGCGCGGTTAATATCCATTGAGCTACTCTGCGGAATATTCATAAGAATCGGCGTTACACCACGGTACATGGTTACGCGACGGCAAATAGCTTCATCAGGCACCATTGCAAAAATTGGAATACCTGAACTAATTCTCGACATTCTCATTGGCGTTGAACCTGTTTCTGTAAACGCTGCTATTGCCTGAATATTGGTATGGTTTGCTACGTACATAGCCGACAACGCGATGGCCTCATCAATTCGCGCAAATTCTTTACCCATTCTGTGCCTAGAACGAATTGTTCTTGGTTGCCGCTCGGTCTGTTCACAAATCCGCCCCATCGCTTCTACTGTTTGGACTGGGTATTTTCCAACAGATGTCTCAGCGGACAACATCACTGCATCGGTACCATCTGCAACCGCATTGGCGACATCGAACACTTCCGCCCTAGTTGGAATTGGGTTTTCAATCATCGACTCCATCATTTGCGTTGCTGTGATAACCGCTGTGTTTCTATCTCGCGCTAATCTAATCAAACTTTTTTGTACCGGCGGTAAATTTGCATCGCCAATTTCTACGCCTAAATCGCCACGCGCGACCATCACAATATCTGAAGCATCCACAATTTCTTCTAGTACCTCTAACGCTTCAGCGCGCTCTATTTTCGCAACCAAGTGCGCCTGACTCCCCGCTGCTTCAACTAACGCTCTGGCTTCATGCATATCAGCCGCATTTCTTGGGAACGAGACAGCCACGAAGTCCACGCCAATTTCAGCGGCGGTAATAATGTCGGCTTTATCTTTCTCTGTCAGGGCACTGGCTGATAAGCCACCGCCCTGGAGGTTAATACCTTTATTGTTTGACAATAAACCCGCAACAGCGACTGCACAATGAATCTTCGACCCTTTGACCGAAACCACATCCATAACAATCCGCCCATCATCCAATAACAGTCGATTGCCCGCGCAAACGTCCTTAGCTAGTTCTTTATACTCACAACCCACTTGGTTAATATCACCAATGCCCGCATCCAAATCGACATCGATTGTGAACGCAGCACCTTCTTCAAGCATCACCTTATCGCTTTTAAATCGAGCAATTCGAATCTTTGGGCCTTGCAAATCAGCCATGATTCCAACGTGTCGACCAAACTTTGCTGAAGCTTTACGCACCATCTTGGCACGACTCTTTTGATCACTCGCATCACCATGCGAAAAATTAAGACGAACCACATCTACGCCCGCTTTAATCAACCCTTCTAATGCTGTTGGGTCATCTGTTGCCGGCCCGAGTGTTGCCACAATTTTCGTACGTCTTGGTGTTTGGTAATCGCTCATGTCTCTCTCGCTATCGAAGTAATCTTTGGAGTATAGACTGTGCTAGCAATTATTTGCTAATTGCCTTGCCGTTCAGTCAATAAAAGAACAACAGTAATCGGTGCCTTGATGGATTTTTAGCTGAAAACTTGAATGACTCGGCACGTCAAATGACTCACCACCTTTAACAGCCAACCAGTCAGTTGAACCGGGTAACAAAACGTCAAGCTCACCCGCCAAGATTTCCATCACTTCTGCTGCTTGGGTGTCAAAGCTATACTCACCGGGCATCATAAAGCCCAAGGTTTTGATCGTACCATCCGAAAATTTGACGGTTCTGCTAACCACCTTTCCATCAAAGTAAACATTCGCTTTTTTAATGATGGTGACATTTTGAAATTCTGACATGCTCTTTCCTTAAGTTAATGGCAACGAGCTAAAGTAAGTTCATGCTCATGGCTGCTTTTACTTCAACTAATGTTTCTTTCGCGACATCACGGGCTTTCTCGTTACCTTCGTGAATAATTGAGCGCACTAATTCAGGCTGCTCTGAGTATTCACGTGCCCGTTCTTGCATCGGTTTCAACTCGCGCAAAACCGCTTCAATCACTGGTTGCTTGCAATCAATACAACCAATTCCGGCGGTTGTACAACCTTCTTTTACCCAGTCACGAACTCCGTCATCTGAATACACTTCATGAAACTGCCATACTGGGCATTTTGCGGGGTCACCTGGGTCGGTGCGTCGCACACGCGCTGGATCTGTTGGCATGGTTCTGAGCTTCTTTTCAACGTCTTCCGGTGCATCGCGTAGTGCAATGGTGTTGTTATAAGATTTGGACATTTTTTGGCCGTCTAAACCCGGCATTTTTGAGGCTTTGGTCAATAGCGCCTGTGGCTCTGGCAAAATAATCCGGCCACTGCCTTCTAAATAGCCAAACAACCGCTCTTTGTCCCCAACGGTAATGTTTTGTTGCGCTTCCAGTAAAGCACGTGCAACACCTAAGGCTTCCTGGTCGCCACTTTCTTGGTAAGCCGTGCGCAATTTATTGAACATTTTTGCGTTCTTTTTGCCCATTTTCTTAATCGCAGCTTCTGCTTTTTGTTCGAAGTCTGGCTCGCGTCCGTATAAATAATTAAATCGTCTAGCCACTTCTCGGGTCAGTTCAACATGAGCAACTTGGTCGGCACCCACTGGCACTAAGCCCGCCTTATACATCAAAATATCGGCGCTTTGCAATAACGGATACCCTAAGAATCCGTAGGTCGCTAAGTCCATTTCTTTTAGCTTTTCTTGTTGGTCTTTATAACTGGGCACACGCTCTAACCAGCCGATTGGCGTCATCATTGAAAGCAACAAATGTAATTCAGCGTGTTCTGGAATACTGGATTGAATAAACAAATCGGCCAAACCGTGATCCACGCCCGCAGCCAACCAATCAATCACCATATCCCACGTACTCTCGGCAATAATGGACGGGTTTTCATAATGGGTGGTCAGCGCATGCCAGTCTGCAACAAAGAAATAGCACTTGTATTCTTGTTGCAACTCAACCCAATTTTTCAATACCCCGTGGTAATGCCCTAAATGCAACTGACCTGTAGGCCGCATGCCTGAAAGTACACGACGGTACTGCGCTGGAACTTCTGAATTCACTCTTCCTCCTAAATACCAAATATTTTAAAAATACTGGTTTGTAAAAAATAAACCGGTGGCCCTAATATTTTAGATAGCCAACCCATTGCGATTATAACGACTAAAATTGGAAAGCCTAGTCGCTCAAGCTTACTAAATTGATAACTTAATTTATTTGGCAATAAGCCTGCTAGCACGCGCCCGCCATCCAATGGTAACAACGGCAATAAATTCAACATCATTAATACTGAATTTATAAAAATACCAGCGTAACCCATATAAATAAGCGGCATAGAAATAAACTCATTACTGCTTCCCAGCATAAAACCTATTTTCATTAAGCCGCCCCAAGCGAGCGCCATCAATAAATTAGCCAATGGGCCTGCAATCGCCACGTACACCATGTCGCGTTTTGGGTTTTTTAAATTATTCCAATTAACGGGGACTGGTTTTGCCCAGCCAAAGATAAACCCGCCTAACAACAATAAAACTGCTGGCACAATCACCGTACCGATTAAGTCCATGTGGCTAATCGGGTTTAAGGTTAAGCGCCCTAAGTTCTTGGCTGTATTATCGCCCAGTTTACTGGCCACCCAACCGTGCGCCACTTCGTGAACGGTTATCGCAAAAATGACCGGTAATATCCATACCGCTATACGACCGACTAAGGTCAGCTCGTCCATCGGCATTAATTATCATCCTTTTGCGCAATGAAATCTGCTTCGCCCTTACCTTGGCGAACGATTTCCGGGAAGTCATTATCCCAAACCACAACAGTCGTAGGTTGATACGGAATAACGCCGCTGTCCACCACGAGGTCCAACAAGTTGCCAATTTTATCGTTAATATCATACGCATCGGCTATCGCTTCTGATTCGCCCGGCAAAATCAGTGTGCTGGTCAACATCGGCTCGCCCAATTCTTCAAGAATTCTTTGCGCCACCACATTATCAGGCACGCGAATACCCACCGTTTTGCGTTTAGGATGTTGTAAACGACGCGGCACTTCTTTGGTCGCTTTCAACACAAAGGTAAACGCACCCGGGGTTAACGATTTTAATAAGCGATAGGTGTCGTTATTGACCTGTGCGTAAGAAGCAATTTCGGTTAGATCACGGCATACCAAGGTAAAGTTGTGCTTATCATCAATACGGCGAATTTGGCGAATACGATCAACCGCCTGCTTATCACCCAAATGACACGCTAGAGCGTAAGAGGAGTCTGTTGGGTAAGCGATAACCCCACCGCGGCGAATAATATCAGCCGTTTGTTTTATTAATCGTGGCTGAGGGTCCTCTGGGTTAATATTGAAATATTGTGTCATGTTGTTTGCTGTGCTTTTTTCTTCGCGACATTATCGCGCAAATACACCGGCAATGCATTTTCCGCACTCACCGTTTGTTTGTTTTCAACCATCTGTACAGCCAACATTGCCACTTCTTTTGCCCTTGGTAAAGCATCTGCTTGTAAAAAAAGTTGTTCCGCCTGTACTTGCTCACGCAGTATCGCTTCATACGTTGCCCAACCGTGGCCAATACCTATCGCATTTTTTCCTTGTTTAACGCAGATATCTGCTGGCGCAATAACCACTTCGTCTGACACTGCAATCAAGCCACCTTTTTCAATCACATATTCGCACCAATACACTTCACTCATTCTGGCATCTAACGCCGCATATACGGTTTGCCCATCGAACCCTTTCACTTGCTGCGCCAACGCCAAGAGCGTAGACACCGGCGCAACAGGAAGTTTCGTTGCAAAGGCTAAGCCTTGAATAACGCCCGTGGCCATTCTCACGCCAGTAAATGAACCGGGCCCGCGGCCAAACGCCAAGGCATCGAGTTGTTGTAACGTCAACCCGGCCTCAAGTAACAGCTCGTCAACCATCGAGAGTATTAAATTGCCGTGCTCACGCGGGGCAACTTGGAACTGCTCTATCACGTCATTATCAATGAGCAATGCAGCCGAACACGCCTCTGTCGCCGTTTCAATCGCTAAAATTTTCATGCCGACTTTTTGATCCTGGATTTTTTATGATTAATACGTTGAAAAAATCGATTCACATCCGATAATTCTTGCGTAATTGGCATTGCCGGTAACGATTGAATAAACACCTTTCCATAACCTTTACTCGATAAACGCGGGTCGCATAAAACGAGCACCCCTTTATCTTCCACATCACGAATCAATCGCCCAACGCCTTGCTTTAATGTCAATGCAGCGGAGGGCAGTTGAAAATCAGAAAATGGTGATTGCCCGTTCGCCGTCATGTACGCAAGGCGTGCCTTGGTGACGGGGTCACCCGGCGATGCAAATGGCAACTTATCAATAATAACGCATGATAAAGCCTCGCCGCGCACATCAACGCCTTCCCAAAAACTGGCCGTCCCTAGTAACACCGCTCGGTCAGTGCGTCTAAACGCCTCCAACATTTGTTGCTTGGGTAGATCACCTTGAACCAATAGATTAAACGTGGTCTCAGCCAATAAAATATTTGCTGCTTCTTGCAACGCTTTATGGCTGGTGAACAAAATAAAAGCCCGGCCGTCGCTGGCATCCAACACCGGGATGATTTTCTCAATCATCGTCGCAGTGTAGCTATAATCTCGGGGTTCAGGCAGTCCATTGGGCACGTACATCAGTGACTGGTGTACAAAATCAAAGGGGCTTTCCCACATACCTGTTTCGGCGTCTTGCAAGCCAAGTCGTTCAGTAAAGAAGTCAAACTTACCGCCCACCGATAACGTGGCCGATGTAAACACCCAGCTCGCCTCGCTGGCAAATGCAAAACTGGCAAAGGCTTTTGAAATATCGAGCGGTGTTCGGTAAAAGGTAAAGGTTCGGTTAAAGGTTTCAAACCATTGAATCCAGTCAATTTCATCTTGATTCGAAAATGACTTTAAGCGCAACAGCAGTTCTTCACAGCGCTTCCAGCAAGACTCTAAACCTTTAGAACGCACAGCGACGTCCGTCAGCACATTGAATAGCTGTTGTATCCGATCAAGCAAGCAACCCAATGCGTGCGAAAAACCCTTTAATTGCTCAAGTTCATCCCATGAACCCTTAACAGACTGTTCAGGTAATAATTTACGCATTTCGCGTATGTCTTCACTGATAACATGCGTTAAATCCAATAACGCGGGCATATCTGACGCAACTTTTAATTGTTCTAAACTAATATCGGCCAACAACGTTAAAATTTGGCGCGCGCTGATGGATATTCCTAAAAATCGTGACGCGGTATCAATCAGTTGATGCGCTTCGTCAATGATAATCAACTCCGCATCGGGCAAGAGTTGACCAAAGCCGTCGTCTTTTAACGACCAATCAGCACACAGTAGGTGGTGATTAACAATCAGTACATCCACTTCTTGCGCTTTTTTACGGGCGAGTAACGGATAGCATTCCGAGATCATCGGACAGTCCTGACCTAAACAATTATCTGCGGTCGATGTCACCTGCTGCCAAACATAGGAGTCTTCAGCAACGCTCGTCACTTCTGCAATATCACCGTCTTTTGTTTGGTTTGACCAGTCGTCAATCTCCCTAAGGTCCGCCGCTAACTCTTTATCAAACCCCGCTGTTTGCATTTGCGCTTGCTCTAAACGGTACAGACACAAGTAGTTTGATCTACCTTTTAAAACCGCCCCTTGCACTGGCACTTTTAGTGCATCACGTATAATTGGAAAATCTTTTTCAAAAATCTGATCTTGAAGGTTACGCGTACCCGTGGAAATTATGGTCTTTTTCCCCGATAAAATAGCAGGAATAAGGTAGGCAAAGGTTTTACCCGTGCCCGTTCCAGCTTCTGCGACTAAATGGGTTGTTTGCTCTATAGCTGTCTCAATGGCACGCGCCATCGACAGCTGCCCTTCACGGGGCTGAAAACCATCAATGTGTTTAACCAGTTCGCCATTGGAACCAAATATAGAATCAAGATCGTGCAAAGAAATGTCCGTTAAATTTAATGTGCCGGCTTATTCACGCCACGCAGACGTGTCTAAACCATCTTCTTTTGTCCACACCAAGGTGGCGATATTTCGAAATTTAGCAACCGACATTGCGCCCCGCTTCATTCGACTTGAATTATCATTAAGGTTATCAAAAATATCATCGCGTGTAGCCTCATAAATTTCAAAGGCTTGATAATCTTCGTTAATATCATCGCGTGTAGCCTCATAAATTTCAAAGGCTTGATAATCTTCGTTCATCAAAACGAGCACCACCGAATCCCAGTCTTTATCTAATTTCAACTGGCCAAGCCGCTGTCCACGATAATTGTCGTTAAAAATAGTACGCGCTTTAATTTGCACTTTTTTTGGGCCCGCGCCCAATTCACGCTTAGCATCGTAACCATCTGAGCGATTCTCACTCAACTCTAACCCTAAAAATTTTGCCGCATCGTGCTCAGCAATCTCATTACTTACGCCTGGTAATGGTTTGCCCGTCATTTTTTTGAAATCCGCTGCCAACTGGCGAGCTTGCTCTATTAATTTATCAACAGAATAAACACTCGTTGGCGACGTCATATTAAAACAACCTACTTGCATTAGCCCTAGCGCGCTCAGCTGGATTCACATGGCCTAACTTTTCATGGCAAGCCGCTATTAACATCCAGTTACTGCGTTGTAAGTTCTTATTCGTTGCCGAGAGCACGTTCGATTTTTTAGCTAGGCTGATGGCTAAGGCGTGTTTATTTTGTTGATAGCGTATGGCAGCCAGCGCATGCCACACCTGAGCATCTTTTGGGTCGATACGGACTGCACGTTCCAACTTTGACGCGGCAATATCTAACTGACCACTTTCACTTTGCTGGTACGCACTGTCTAACAGTGCTATCACGGCAGGATTCTGTACGCCGGTTGGCACATCGCTTGGAGAAGCGTAGCTGTCACCTTGAGAAATTTGCTCATCAATCGGATAGGTTTTAACACCCTGAGATGTTTCAGATGGGTAGGTTGTCGCTTGACCTGAACGCCCTATTGGCGCAGGAACTTGGTTGTACATAGATAAATCGGCACACGCCGACATCGTTAACAAAATCGTAAGAACGGCGAGTAACTTCATATTTCCTTATCTACCTTTAAGTAAACCATCAAACCAATCACCCGCACGTTCTAACGTCCTCCCAACGGCCCCAACACAAGGTGAGTACTCCACAGGGGACGAACCTTTTATAAACGGATATTGTACAGCATTCGTACAAAATTCATTGGCTCGAAAACCTTGAGAATCAACCCAGCTAAACTCCACATTTTCTGGTTGAGTTAGCAACAGCGGTTGTCTAGAAATCTCAGTCATGACACTCGACCAAACCTGTAAAGCGCCACTAGCACCGGTTAGTTTTGACGGTTTATTATCATCACGACCTAGCCAAACAACGGCTAAATAATCACCGCTAAAACCTGCAAACCAACTGTCCCTTAACTCATCGGTTGTACCCGTTTTACCGGCTATATTAAAATCTGGCGACATGTGTCGATACACTGAGCGACCGGTACCCTCTTTCATCACTTCTTGTAGCGCCGTATTGAGTAAGTAAACAGCCGACGGATCAGCTACTTGACGCACATTTAAAGCATAACGTTGCAAAGCGGAGTGATTATTCGAGGTGACAGACTGAATGGAACGTAAATGCGTAAAAAAACCATCGCCGGCCAATGTTTGATACATTTGCGCCACCTCAATCGGTGACAACGCTAACGCACCTAATAAAATAGAAGGGTAAGGTTTAATTGCGCGTCTGATCCCCAAGTTCTCCAATGTACGTTTGACGTTCGATACTTTTAACTTCATGCCCAAACGAACCGTGGCTAGATTATAGGAATGCGACAGTGCAGTGTGTAAAGGCACCAAGCCATGCTCAATTTTGTCATAATTCTTTGGCGCCCAACGCTCGCCTGAGCTTTGTTTTAACGTAATGGCGCTATCATCAATAGGCGTCATTAGCGTAAAAGCCGAAGGTTGCGAAAGCGCCGTTAAATACACGGCTGGTTTAACTAACGACCCTATTGGCCTAATGGCATCTAACGCACGATTAAAGCCATTAAACATGGGGTTTCTATCACCGATCACAGCTACGATTTCTCCGCCTTCACGGCGCGTAATAACCATTGCGCCTTGTAACTTACCTTTTTCAATGCCGTACTGTTTATTTAAGGCGTCTAATTTACGTTTAAACAAGCCCTCAGCCGTCGTTTGGATGTTGTAATCCAGGGTTGAGAAAATATTTAACCCATCTGAACGTAAGTCTTCATCCTTATAATCACGACTTAATTGGCGTTTAACTAAATCCAAAAAGGCCGGGAAACGTGAGCTTTTAATTTGTTTAAACGGTGAAATATCTGCGCCAAACCGTTTCGCAATCTTTCTTTGTTGATCCGGTAACAGTTGCAAGCGCGTCATTTCATCTAACACAAGGTTCCTACGTGTTACTGCGCGTTTAGGGTGACGCCTTGGATCATAAAATGACGGCCCTTTAACCAAACCAACAAGTAACGACGTTTGGTGCGGTTTTAACTCACGTAATGGTTTATTAAAATAAAACACGCTGGCCATTCCAAAGCCATGAATTGAACGCTCGCCATCTTGGCCCAAAAACACTTCGTTTATATAGGCCTCTAATATTTCATCTTTCTCGTATCGTGCTTCAATAATAAGCGCCATAATGGCTTCTTTTATCTTTCGCCAGAGGCTACGTTCAGACGTTAAATAGAAGTTTTTAATGAGCTGTTGTGTCAGGGTGCTTCCGCCTTGTACAACACCCCCTGCTTTTAAATTCGCCCACGCCGCACGCAATATAGCTTTAATCGATACACCATAGTGGTGGTAAAAATCACGGTCCTCAATGGCGATTAAGCCATCAATTAACGTACGGGGGACCTCGTCAATCTTTACTAGCACCCTGTCTTCTTTATGGCTGGGATAAAAACTGCCAACTTGCACAGGGTCTAGCCGCAGCAATGGCACAGTTGCGCCGGTATGCGTGTTTTTTATTGTTGAAACGAGGCCGTTACTAAAAACAATTTTGACTGTTTTAGACGGCTCTTTACCATCAAAAAAATCAAACGCACGGGTTTTAACGGTGTAAGCATGACCGGAACGATAGTATTTACCAGCAGAATCAAACTGTGTTGATCTTTGGTAATGTAAATCGACCAGTAATGTTTCAAATTGTTCGATTGAAAACGGGAGGCCTTGATATATTTCAACAGGATTGGCGAAAACGTGTGCAGGCAACGCCCAACGTTTGCCTTCAAATTGAGTTCGAACGGTATTGTCTAAATACAAAACATATGCAACCAACACGACGACGAATAATAAGCTTAGCTTAATAACGCTTCGTTTTATGAAGCCTGTTGGTTGTTTTTGTTTATTTCGCCTAGAGGGTTTTCTTTTTGACGTTTTTGCTTTGGTTTTAGGCTTAGCCATAGTCTATTTAACTGATTAACGAGGATACATATTCGCGCCTAAAGCACAGCTTGACATCATGTCATAGACTGGATTCTACGTGGTAATTAGTTTCTCAATATCCAATGGCTTATTCATTAGTTTATCTAACGATATATATTGCACTGTTAACAGTTCAATTTCAGGCTTGCCTAACAAATAGCCTTGAACATAGTCCACGCCCAACTCTTTCAATACCCGTAATATTTCGGCATTCGAAACATACTCAGCAATCGCTTTCTTTCCAAGACTATGCGCCACGTCAATCATTGATTTTACAAGCACTTGATCTGCATGATCAGTTGCTAAATTATTGATGAATTGACCATCAATTTTGAGGTATTCAACGGGGAAGTTTTTAATGTAATTAAATGAGCTAAAGCCTGCGCCAAAATCATCCAAAGCAAACTGACAACCTAATTCACGGATTTTGGACACCATTTGACGCGTTTTTTCAAAAATACTGACCGCAGCCGTTTCCGTAATTTCGAACGTTATTCGTGATGGTGAAATCCAAGTAGATTCCAATTTTTGCTTTAATACCGGTAATAAGTAGTCACCTTGCAGTGCAAAACTCGATAAATTAATGGTAAACGAGATATCTTCACTGGATTTTGGCAATGAAGCGATGTAATCAATCGCATGAGACACCACCCATAAATCAATGTGGTGAATAAGTCCCATACGTTCAGCCACAGGAATAAAATGCACGGGGCTCAATAATTCTCCACCCTCACCAACCATTCGCAGTAACGTTTCATAATGCGACACATGGCCGTTTGACACTTTGACAACAGGCTGGAATACCAATTTGAATGCATCCTCGCTCAACGCGCGACGAATTTTAGGAACCCAGCTTGCGTCATCACGTAACGTTGCTAACTGCTCATTATCACCTTCAAATATGTTAACTCTGTTTCTGCCAAGTGTTTTAGCACTGTAACAAGCATGATGTGCTTTCGACATAAGCTCACTAGGACGCCTTACTTTCTCCAGTGGCGCTAGAATTGCGACGCCGATGCTAGCAGAGATGTTATAAATATTTTCGCCTGATTTAAAATCAAATTCATCAATCGTTAACCTCAGGTCTTCAGCTATATCCAATGCTTTTCCTTTACTAACCTTACTAAGGAATACTTGGAATAAGTTGGAACCCACTCTTGCAATAAAGGCTTCCGTGTCAAGAGCAGATCGAATAAGTGTCGCCATCTCTATCAACAAACGATCACCAATGTCATGGCCTTCTATGTCATTAATGATTTTAAATTGATCAAGGTCAATATCAAGTAATGCACCGTGCTGTTTAAAATTAGTACATCTTAGAATGGCAAAGTCCAACGCATTTTCTAAGCCACTCCTATTAGACAAGCCGGTTAACTCATCGTGAGCAACAAGGTACTGAAGCCTCGCTTCCATAATGCGGCGCTCAGATAGTTCACGAATCAACTTTTCTTCATTCGATATTCTGTCATCACGTTCACTCTTTAGCGCCAGCGCCAATCCGATCAACGGAATTAAATCACTGCCTTCGTTGGGGTGATGAATAATGGTTGCCGCATTCGCTTGATGACATTTTTCTAGTAAATTCTCGTCAATTCTTGTTTCTTTGTCTGTAACGAAAATCAGAGGAATTGCGTCATGGCCATCCAGCGTGGTTGAGAAGTTTTCCAATATGCCCAATTCAATTCTTGATATGCGTGAATTTTGGGCGCACAGTTTAAAAACAGCTTTATTTGCTAAATTCCTTGCTGAAAACCACCCTAAGAAACGCCAACTTTCCTCTGTCTTTATTAGCGGTTTATTGCACGACATAGGTCGCTTAATTATTTATATGAAAGCGCCTGATTTAGCCCGTGCTGCATCACTAACGGTTAAAGCTGACGAGATCAGTGAAATTGAAGCAGAAACGTCAACCTTAGGGTTCCACCACGCTGAACTCGGTGGCGCCTTATTAGGCATGTGGAAAATACCTGAGTCCATTCAATTCGCTGCCGCCTTCCACCACCAACCTGAACTTGCAACCAGTCATCAAGATGAAACGAATATCATTTGCCTCGCCAATCAGCTGGCTCACGCTGACACCTCAAGCGATGACTCTATTCGCGAGTCCATGTCGCCAGACGACCCTGTATGGGACGGTTTAGATATGCCGTATGGCGTTATTATTCCCGTTTGCGCTGAGGTTAAAGAGCAATTCAGCCAAACCTATCAGATGTTTTTTGGCGACTAGCCAAAACCTGTAAACTCTTTTTTACCGAGACAAAAAACACTAAATTCGCCTGCCACCATTTTCGTCCATTCTTCGTTAGACGTTAATGGCTCGGTCGCTATTACCGTGACGACATCGGTACTGGACGTTTCTTTCTTAAAATCCACGCATATATCCGCGTCCAACAGTTTTGCTTCTACAAAGGGTGCTTGACGGGTTAACCACGACAGTTTGGTCGTGCAGTACGTGTACAAATTATCTGCATCGCCCATAAGGACATTAAACACCCCAAGTTGCGCTATTTCTACATAGAGTGTCTGTATGAACCTTCTAAGTTGTACTTTACTCGTCGGCTTATTTGGAAATTCTGAGCGAAGGCGCCCAAGCATCCAACAAAAGGCATATTCGCTGTCTGTTGTGCCAATGGGTAAATAACCGTTCAGCGGCTTCTTTTTAATCCCTTTCAACTGGCCATTATGTGCAAATGACCACACTTGCCCCCATAATTCACGTGAAAAAGGGTGCGTATTCTCAAGGCAAACGCGCCCTCTATTTGCCTTTCTTATATGACAAATAACTTGCGTACTTTTGATTGAATAGTGTTGGATAAATTTGGCCACTTCAGAATCAGCACTCGCAACTGGATCGTGAAAAGACCGGTAGCCCTTCCCTTCATAAAACGCGATTCCCCAACCGTCTTCATGCGAACCTGTTTCACCGCCTCGTTTAATAAGCCCGCTGAAACTAAAGCAAATATCCGTTGGCACATTGGCGCTCATCCCCAATAATTCACACATAACTCGGGCTATATCTCTTCTATAATCGTACGCGCAATAGGAACTTGAACATACTTGCTTTTACCGTCTTTTTGCACCCAAAAATAATAATAACCTTTTTGAGAATCAGACGTTACTTTGCTCTCTTTAACCACCCACTCTTTTTTATAAGAACCTTCAATAAAAGTGACTTTATAATCGCCTTCCAACCAACTTACACCCACACGAGAAATCTTATTCTGTTGTTCTTCCGAACAACCTGTAGCGATAAGAATAAATAACGTCAAGAGCAATAACTTCATAATTGTTCCAATTTTTTCATTACAAGAAAAACCATCACAAACGCACCGCCTAAAGCACACATCCAAACATCTGTTTTCTGCAACTCAAGCAAACTACCTATGCCGCCACCAATGGCTGCGCCAATACCACTAAACGCCATACTTCGCATCATTTTACAAAAGGGACAATCCGATCCTTCACCAAAAAAACTTGCCATTATGACTCCTCCTCAATAACCCGTGTTTCAGTATCATTGTCCTCTACTAACGAATAAAGCGCATCAATATGCTCAACGTTATCATTTAACGCTTGAATATAACGATAGTTTTCACCACCTGCTTGTAGAAAAACATCACGATTTTGCAATGCAATTTCTTCTAGCGTTTCCAAACAATCCGCAGCGAATCCCGGGCAAACGACGTCAATGCTTTTGATGCCTTCTTCAGCCAGTTCGTGCAATACATCAACACAATACGGCTGTATCCACTTTGCCTTACCAAACCGGGATTGAAATACTATGCGCCATTGCAGTGGCTCCAAGCCTAATTTCGCAACCAACAGTTCGGTTGTTTTAGTGCAATGGCTCAAATACGGATCACCTTGCCTGATGGTTCTTTCTGGAACCCCATGAAACGAGAGAAGCAAACACTCTGCTTGACCGTTGTTCGCCCAATGTTGTTTCACACTACTCGCCAACGCAGTAATGTAGGCATCTTTATCGTGGTAATCCAAAATTGTTTTACTGCTTGGCGCACCTTCCCAACGCGCATATGAGCGCCGAAATGCATACCAAGCGGTTCCAGTACTGGATGTCGCAAATTGTGGGTACAAGGGTAAAAATATAATATTGTCCGGCTCATATTCTTTGATTTCTTCCATCACCGATGAAATGGATGGTTTACCATAACGCATCCCCAGTACAAATTTATAGCGCCCCTTTTGTTCGCTATCGGCTTTCGTTTGCAAGGCATGATGAATGCGTTTAGAAAACACCATCAACGGTGAGCCTTCATCTGTCCACACTTTTTGGTAAGCTTTGGCCGATTCTGCAGGACGCTTCCTTAAAACAACTAAATTAAGAATAAACCACCAAATAAAGTGCGGAATTTGCACCACGCGCGGGTCCCATAAAAACTCGCGTAAATACTCACGAACAGCATCCTCTGTCGGTGCCTCTGGCGTGCCTAAATTAACCAATAATACAGCTGTCTTTTTCATTTAAACGCTCTATTAAACTGGGTTAAGCCATTTTGAGTAAGCTTAAAAACTCTGCGCGTGTTTCCGAGTTTTTGCGAAACTGTCCCAACATGCTCGAGGTCGTCATTTGTGAATTTTGTTTTTCGACACCTCGCATCATCATACATAGGTGTTTCGCTTCAACAACAACCGCCACACCTTTAGCACCGGTAACTTCTAACAGAGAGGCTGCAATTTGCGTCGTCAATTGTTCTTGAATTTGTAACCGTCGTGCAAACATATCAACAATTCTTGCCACTTTAGACAAGCCAAGGACTTTTCCATTCGGCAAATAAGCCACGTGACACTTGCCTATAAACGGCAATAAATGATGCTCACACATAGAGTACAACTCTATGTTTTTCACAATCACCATATCATCCGCATCAGAATCAAAAATAGCACCGTTCACTACCTCTTCTAACGATTGTTGATAGCCACTGGTTAAAAACGACATCGCCTTTGCCGCACGCCTTGGCGTATCAATAAGCCCTTGGCGGTTCACGTCTTCGCCAATTTCTGAAATTATGCCTTTGTAGAGTTGTTCCATCATTATCTTGTGCTTAAAATTTAGCCAAGTATACCGTTATATCGTTAATTGGACGCCACTAAATTGGCTTGATAAGGTGCCATTTCTTCAAGTGCAGCCAGCAATACGTCTGACCCTGCATTTTTATGTCGCGCGTTCTCGCTTAAGTATCGTCGCCAGTACTTTCCACCCGGCTGCCCTGCAAATAAACCAAGAATATGCCGCGTCATATGTTGCAAAGAAACCCCCGTTGTTAACTGCCTATCTACATAGCGTATAAATTCGTGCAATATTGCCTCTCTATCCAGCGCGCCCTCATTGAACAACTGCCGCTCTATTTCCGCCAAAAAGAAAGGGTTGTGATAAGCCTCACGCCCAATCATCACACCGTCTAGCTTATTCCAGTGTTGCTGAATATCCTCAACTGCCTTAATACCTCCATTAACAACAACGGATAAATGCGGAAACTCACGCTTAATTAAATACGCTCTGTCATAGTTAAGCGGCGGGACTGTTCTGTTTTCTTTTGGAGACAACCCTTTCAATATCGCCTTACGCGCGTGAATGATGAAGGTCTCGCAGCCAGCTTTAGATACCGTATCGACAAAATTTAATAAAAACTCTACCGAATCAAAATCATCTATGCCAATACGCGTTTTAACCGTAACGGGTATATCAACCTTGTCTCGCATTTCGCTAACGCAGTGTGCAACCAGTTGCGGATCGGACATTAAACATGCACCAATACGGCCATTTTGCACGCGGTCACTCGGGCAACCGACATTAATATTGACCTCTTGGTAGCCCTCTTGTTGCGCAAATTCAGCACATTGAGCCATTTCTGACGGGTTGCTACCACCTATTTGCAATGCAAGCGGTTGCTCAAATTCATCGAACATCAAAAAACGTTGTTTATCGCCGTGCAGCAGAGCGCCTGTTGTTACCATTTCGGTATACAGCAGCGCATGTGGTGACAACAAACGGTGTAAATAACGGCAATGTCTGTCTGTCCAATCCATCATGGGCGCAACGGATAACTGTCTATTTATCATTTTTGGACGGTAACATTAAAATTCTCTGCTATTATTAATTATTAACATCAATTACAAAGCTTGTAACTTAAATGGTCAAGACACTCAGAGAAAATAGAGGTTTATATGTACTTGCTCTTTTTGCATTCTGCTTGTTTGTTGGCGCAGCATTATATTACATTCATCTGCAATCCACCGAACTGCAAAAAAAGTCGTCGCAATCAATCACCACCATGCAGCAAAAAAGCACGTTAATCAATGCAGTATCCCAAAACCTTCGGGCGCGTTCTTACCTCTTATTAACCATGCTTAATGAGAAAGATGCCTTTGCATTGGATGAGTTAAATATACAAATGAATAAACAAGGCGTTTTTTTTAGACGCAACCGAGATGCATTAAAAGCACTGCCATTAACACCCCCGCAAGTTAAGGCGCTAGGTGAACTATATAACCTCACTGCCGCCAACTCAATCAATCAGCATAAAGTCATTAGCCTTCTAATTGATGACGATAAGGACACCGCTGCGACATTATTGTTTGAATAATGTCATTCCAAATCAAGTGCCCATGCGGGCTATTGTCTCCGATTTTATAACCATGGTTGAAAATGAAAATGCTCGCATTATCGGTGAGCTTCAAATAGACATTAACAGCAAACAACAAATATCGTTCGCTCTAACCCTCATGCTGGGTCTATTTGCTGTCATTTTAATCAGCCTGCTGCTCAAGGGAATAAAAATTGGCGACTTATTATTAGCCCATAAAACGACAATGCATGACTCGCTAATTAACTCTGCAATAGATGCCATTATCGTTATGAATGATGATGGCGTCATTACCGTTTTCAATAAGGGCGCCACATTGCTATTTGGCTACAAAGAACCCAATATTATTAACAAACATATCAACACATTATTAACGATAAACTTTAACCACTTAGTCACCTTAGCTGCCAACGCCAAACGAGGTGACGAAGACACAAGCTCATACATAGAAGATGACGCTATGCACAAGGACTCTTACTTAATACCTGTACAGCTAGCCATGACAGACACCGGCGTCTTTGGAGACCACCGATTTAATTTAATTATTCGGGATCTCAGTCAACGTAAAGAAAGCGAACGTCGACTCATCGAACAAACCTATGAACTTGAAGAAGCAAGGGCGCGCTATAAAAAACTAAGCGAGACAGACCCGCTCACTAAAATAATAGCAAACCGCCGCGCCTATGAGGAACGCCTCATCGACGAAATTAATGCCGCCAAAAGGTCCACCAAACCATTGGCCTTGATTATGTTAGACGTGGATTTCTTTAAACAATACAACGACTATTAT
>JBDOOJ010000016.1:0-5691 GCA_039830885.1 Cycloclasticus sp. | reverse complement strand
AGGCCGACTGTCGAAAAAGCTGCTGTTCAATTGATGTGTCTACTGAGACTTTGCAAAACGGGCTGTTTGTCCATGTAGAGTCTAGATGGTCGGTAAATAGTTTGGCCAATTCTGGCGTAATCTCTGGGTGAAACTGAATCGCTACGACACGGTTATCATAAATAAACCCTTGGTTTTTACAGGCCTTGCTTGAGGCTAGCCTTGTAGCACCGGTTGGAATGTCAAAGGTTTCTCCATGCGAATGGAAAAAGGTCATTTCTTTGTCAAATACATCAGCTAAAAATGTTTCTTTAACTGCGTCTGATGGCGTTATTGAGTGCCAGCCAAATTCGGCATCTGGGTTTTTAGTTACTTTTGCGCCTAAGGCGCATGCAATAAGTTGTGAACCAAGGCAAATACCAAACACTGCTTTTCCCGCATCAATAACGCTTTTAATGAACGTTTTTTCGGCGATTAACCAAGGATGTTTATCTTCATTATTTGCACTCATTATGCCGCCCATGATAATCAGCAAATCAATAGTTGAGGAATCTGGTAACTTGTGATCTTCACATAAATAAGTATGGCTAACGGTGTGAGAACAGTTGTCTAGGTACTGCACAATGCCGTGTTTAATGGGCAAATGAACATGGTGTAAAACGTGTATATGCATACGGATGACAGACCAAATATTTGGTTGATATTTAACGTTAATCCTAGCATGATAAAGAGAATAAATTTTAATAAAGCTACGAGCAAATATGGCGAGTGATTTTGACGATTTAGTACAAGAGGGGCGGGTTCATCGTACGGTATACACGGATGAGGCTATCTTCTCTCGCGAGCAACAAAAAGTATTTGGTGAAACTTGGGTATACCTTGCACACGCAAGTGAAATTACCGAGCCTAATAGCTTCGTTGCTAGAAAAATGGGTTTACGCTCGGTGATTGTTACGCGCGATAAAGAACATAAGGTACATGTGTTGCTTAATCGTTGTACACACAGAGGCGCAACAGTTTGCCGAGAAAAAAAAGGCGATAAAACACCTTTTTTCACCTGTCCTTATCACGGTTGGACGTTTAAAAACACAGGTGAATGTGCCGCTATTCCTCACCAAGATGCCTATGGCGAAGGTTTCAAGAAAAGTAGTTTTAACCTAAAACAAATCCCTTATGTATCTGAATACAGAGGGTTTATATTAGCCACATTAAACCCTGAAAAAGGCAAAAAAGGTATTAAAGACCATTTGCGTTCTGCGGCAGGTCGCATTGATGAATGGATAGACCATAACGGTGGTGACCACAAAGCGATTCGAATCAGTGGTGCTCAACAATACACCGTACACGCAAATTGGAAATGCCTGTACGACAATGCGGGCGATGGTTATCACCCAGAATTTTCACATCAGTCATTATTGCAAATGACACAACAGCGATATGGTGCGGGCATGGACTTGGACTATTTTGCCGGCGGCATTGACTCAACGCCAATGTATTCACAAGATTTAGGCAATGGCCATACGTTTTTAGACCAGCGACCTTGTATGTATGAAGCTTCAGCGTTCGATAGGCAAAGGCCACAGCCGGGTCGTGAAGCGATTGTTGAGCAACTTACTAAAGAGGTGGGTGAAGACAAAGCTCGAGAATATTTTGAAATGGCGACGGGGGCGGGGATGAATCTAAATATTTTCCCCAACCTGTTATTCATTGGTAACCAGCTGCAAGTGATAACGCCCTTATCCGTTGGCTTGTCTGATATGACGTGGTATTCAACCAGCATAGACAATGTGCCAGCTGCCGTAAATACCCTTCGATTACGCACGCAAGAGGACTTTACGGCTTTTGGTGAGCCAGACGATACGGCAAACTTTGAAGCCTGTTTTAAAGGCATGCACGAACGTGAAATTGACTGGATAGATATCAGTCGGCATTTGCACACAGGTGTTGATAAAACAGATGACAATGGTATTGTCACATCAGTTATTTCATCCGATATTCATATGCGTGCTTACTACGCCGAGTGGAAAAAACTGATGCAATCTAACGATGAATCTTCATTAGGGTAAGTGAGTATGGCAAGCAAAAATAACTCAATCGCGGACTCTTATTATTTAAACGATGCCTTTTACGACCGGCTTATGGCACTGAATGAGAGCTGGAAAATGGAGGCTCCTGCGATATCACCAATAACCCTTGAAGATAAGCAAGCATGTGAATCGTTAATATTTACCGAGGCACGTTTGGCTGATGACTTACGACTAGAACAATGGCTGGATTGTTATAGCGACCAGTGTGTTTATTGGATTCCCAGCAGTTACCCAGTTGTAGATCCGCGGCAAGAAATTACGTTAGAATTTCATGACAAACGCCGTTTACAAGACCGTGTGGCGCGTATTAGAACAGGTGTTGCCTATTCAATGGTGCCGGTGATTCGTACGCGGCATGTGCTGGGTAATATTGAATATCGGCAAGGTGTAGATAAGGAAGTGCGTGCGCGAGCCAGCTTTATTATTGATGCCTTGTTTGACGGTAAACACCGAATTTTATCTGGCTGGATAGGCTATTCATTAGTGTCTGAACAGAATGAATGGAAGATAGCGGTTAAACAAATCAACTTAATAGATGCAGATTGTCTGCAAGAGAATAATACTTTTTTCTTGTAGCCTTAATTATTAAAGCGGAGAGGGTACATGAGCAATAAAAATGAAAATGTCGTGTCATCAATTGGATTAGATAACTTTATTGCAAAACACGGGCTATGGAATAAAGAACAAAAGGCCGCAGCGAAGGAGCTGGTTAAACGTTTAAAAGTAGATGAGATTAAGTATGTTCGTGTGACCTACTGTGATCAGCACGGCCTAACGCGTGGAAAAATGTTACCGGTTAAGCAGTTTGTTTCGGTGCTTAAAAATGGCTTAGCAAGTACCCATGCCATTTTCGCGATGGACTCGGCGAATAATATCTTCTTGCCCGTTTTTAGTGAAGACGGTGGTTTTGGTAACGCCGAAATGGGTGGTGCAGGCGATATGGTGATGGTGCCAGACCCAACGACTTTCAGGTTGTTGCCATGGGGTGATCATACCGGTTGGGTGTTGTCTGACTTATACCTAAAGTCGGGCGCGGTAATGCCCTTTTCGCCTAGAGCGATTTTGGCTGAGCAACTTAAGCCCGTACATAAAAAAGGCTATGAGTTATTGATTGGTCTGGAAGTAGAGTTCCATGTGTTCAAAATTGATGATCCACATTTGACGATGGAGGCATCGACTCAACCAGCAGAACCACCTAGCGTATCGCCGTTAGCGCATGCGTATCAATATCAGGGTGAGCAAAATTTAGATGAAGTGGCGCCATTAATGGAACTGTTTCATCAACACTTAGCGGCGTTAGATCTACCCATTCGATCGCTAGAAGACGAGTGGGGCCCAGGCCAATGTGAAATAACCATGGAGCCATTGCCTGCAATGCAAGCCGCTGATGCTATGGTGCTAATGCGTTCGACACTAAAGCAGTTGGCGCGCCGTAATGGCTATTTAGTAACATTTATGTGTAAGCCTGCGCTACCTAACGTGTACTCTTCAGGCTGGCATTTGCATCAGTCGTTGGTGGATATAAAAACGGGTAAAAATATATTCGCAACCAGTAACAAAAATGAAAGTGTGTCAGCGATTGGTTTGCAATATATTGCCGGTTTAATAGAACATGCACGAGCCTGCACAGCATTTTCTAACCCGACGATTAATGGTTACAAACGGATGAACTCTAATGCCTTAGCACCAAATCGTGCGGTTTGGTCGGTTGATAATAAAGCAGCGTGTTTACGGCTAGCAAATGCGGGTGACCCATCGGTGCATATTGAGAATCGCTCTGGAGAACCAGCGGCTAACCCGTATTTGTTTTTTGCCTCTCAACTAGCAGCAGGAATGGATGGGATAAGTAAAAAACATGATCCAGGACCACCGTTAAATGACCCGTATGCTCAAACAGATAAAACACCGTTACCAGCAAGTTTAATGGAAGCAATAACAGCATTAGACGAATCTGAATTACTAAGAAGCGCGATTGGTGATACCTATATTGGCTATTATTTGAGCCTGAAACGACACGAAATCCACCGGTTCTTATCGACAGTGACAGACTGGGAGCATAAAGAGTACTTTGAACGTTTTTAGCCTGTTTAAAGGCAAAAAAAAGCCCACTGAAAAGTAGGCTGAAGTAGGTTGTTAAACCTGAGGAGGTCGGGTTGTCTTGAGAACTACCTAACACTTATAAATATAGGCCTATTAAAGCTTTTGTCTAGGGAGATAGTTAAGAAAAAGTGCGTCTGCGCACTTTATGTTTTAACACTATTGCCTAAGTCGCTTTGACGAGTACGTACCTTCATCCAAATAAGGCTTATCAGAACAATAATTAGAGCAGGGATGATGCCAATGTTCACTAATTCCCAACCAAATGTAAATTGTAAATATCCGGCAGAAAGCGAAGCCAATGCAGCGGTGGAAAAGACGATAAAATCATTCAAGCCTTGAACCTTAGCACGCTCTTCTGGGCGATATGTCTCAGTAAGCAATGTGGTGCCGCCAACAAATAGAAAGTTCCAGCAAACACCTATTAGAACAAGTGCTAGCCAATAGTGGTTTAAACTGTTCCCTATCAAATTAACGGCCACACAGGCGAAACCAATAAACACGCCAGCGATGAGTACGGTGAACAAACCGAAATTCCGGATTAAGTAAGCCGTAAAAAAAGAGGGTATAAACATACCAAGTAGATGCCACTGGATGACGAAGGCGGTATTAGCAAACGTGTGGTTATGGTGCATCATGGCCAAGGGCGTGGCAGTCATCACCAGCGACATCACGCCGTAACTTAACATCGCGCAAATAACGGCCACAATAAATGCCGGTTGTTTGATGATTATTGATAATGGGCGTGCTGGTTGAGAGGGGGCTTCCGCTGTGTTCTCTACGTGCTTACTGTCTATTGAAAGCCCACTTAATACAAGCAGCATAACGATATAAACTCCAATAATAGCAGCATAACTGCCTGCAAATTGTGCATCAACAACCCAATCTTTGGCGTGACTAGCCAAGTTGGGCCCAACAAATGCAGCCACTACACCACCAAGCATTACATACGAAATAGCTCGGCTCTTATACTCTTCGATAACACAGTCTGCCGCTGCAAAACGGAAATAGTTTCCCACACTGTTAAAAATGCCGATTAGGCCAACGCCAACAACAAACAACCAAAATTCATGAATAATAATGGCATAACTAGCAATAGCCCCGGCGCTAATGCCTATGAATGTAGCGAGCATAAAGCCTTTTTTACGACCTATTTTTTCAAGCAATAATGAAGATGGGATGCTGCATAACATCGTGGCAATAAACATCACCGCCAGTGGTAACGTCGCTAGCGACTTATCATCGGCTAATGAATAACCGACCAATGCCGCGCAAGTAACATTCAACGAAACCGCGCTGACCATTAGCCCTTGGGCTATTGCAAAATGAGGGGTGTTTCTTAATAAAGGTGTCATAAGCGATGAATTATAGTGCAGTCGACTACTTTTGAAGTTTTTGTGGTGTTAATTTGGCTGCCAAATACAATGGATGAGCGGGTTCGCCAGACTGGTTAATTTTCAAATAATGTAAATTCGATAATAGCTCTTTCGCGTCCGTTGAACGGCCTAAAAAAGCACCATCATTACCC
>JBDOOJ010000049.1:0-19377 GCA_039830885.1 Cycloclasticus sp. | reverse complement strand
ATCACTAGATAACGCCAGACTGACCGTATCTAGCTTAAATGATTTGCTATACTTTCTATTCGACATTTGGACGCCTCTTTATAATATTAACTTAAAAATGTGTGTCCGTTAATTGGGGTACGCCTCAATATTTCTCTTATAAGACTCAAGTAGGTTGATGTTTCTTTCAAAAGCTAATTATTTATAAAATTAAAGGTCATTTTTGTGACGCAGTTCAAACTTTGAAAAGTCACGATGGCAATAGTGGATTGTGAATTGAAGCGTTATAGCTTAGTGGCTTTATCACATATGGTATAAGGAGTCGTATTAACACGGTTATTTAAGAATTTTTAAATGTTACTAAGGTCTAGCGCTTTTCTTGTGGTTTGTTTGCTGTTGATTATTTCTACGGCGCAGGCGGATTTATATAAAAAAATAGATGCCAATGGACGGATTTTTTATACTGACAGGCCAGAAGGTAATGGTTATCGTTTGATTATGCGCACGCCGAAAAAAGGCACAGTGGCGTATAAGAAATTTCAGCAAAACCGGCGTACGCTAACGCCTTTAATTCGCAAGCAAGCTCGTCAATATAAGGTGGATCCTGCTTTGGTTATGGCGGTTATTCATGCAGAATCGGCTTACGATCAGCATGCAATTTCTAGAGCGGGGGCAGTGGGCTTAATGCAGCTAATGCCAGCGACAGCTAAGCGTTTTGGTGTCAATAACCGTAATGATGCCTCGCAAAACATACAGGGCGGGGTGCGCTACTTACGCCATTTGCTGGAGCTATTTGAATTTGATATCAAGTTAACACTGGCGGCCTATAACGCAGGTGAGTCGGCGGTGGCTAAATACGGCAATACTATTCCACCGTACCCTGAAACACAAAAATACGTTAAAACGGTTATTTCTTATTATCAAGACTATTTGAGCGGCAAGGGCCGGTCTTAATTTTACACAAGGATTTATCATGCGGTTATTACATACGATGCTTCGAGTGGGTGACTTAGAGGCATCTATACAGTTTTATACCAAGGTGCTTGGAATGACGCTGTTACGTCAAAAAGACTATGAAGAAGGGCGATTTACTCTGGCGTTTGTGGGATATGGGTCTGAGCAAGACTCAACGGTGATTGAGTTGACGCATAATTGGGATACGCACGACTATGAGCAGGGTAATGCCTTTGGTCATCTCGCAATTCAGGTTGATGATGTTTACGAGGCTTGTGATTTAATTCGCAAAAAAGGCGGTGATATCACACGTGAAGCGGGCCCGATGAAGGGCAGCAGTAGTATTTTGGCGTTTGTTAAAGACCCCGACGGTTATTCAATCGAATTACTCAGTCGAGATTAAAGTGATTTATGACCCATTTTATTCAGTATTTGGGTGAGTTTGATTAAAGGTAAGCCGATCAGAGCATTGGGGTCATCGCCTTCAATTTTCTCGAACAATGCAATGCCTAGGCCTTCCGATTTAAAAGCGGCTGCGCAACCGTAGGGTTTGTCGCGCTCAACATATCGTCCTATCTCACCTTGAGATAACACTTTCATGTGGACCTTGCACGTATCCACCTCGGTTATTGATTCACCTGTGCGTGAGTTTAGTACGCATACGCTGGTGTAAAAAATGATGGTTTGACCTGAAGATAAGGTTAATTGCTCGATGGCTTTTTCATGTGATCCGGGTTTGGTTAGCTGTGTAGCGCCGAGCATAGCGACTTGATCTGAACCAATAATAAGGTGGTTTGGGTAATCGTTTGATAGGGCCGTGGCTTTTTCAAACGCAAGCCGGGTTGATAATTCAAGTGGTGATTCGCCTTCTTTTTGTGACTCGTCAATGTCGGGCGAAGCGGCGTCAAAATGGGTGTAAATTTTGCGAAGTAACTCTTTTCGAAAAGGAGAGCTAGAAGCCAATACTAATTTGTGGTGATTTTTCATATAATATACCGATTGAATTAATGGTATTTTACCCAATATGAGTAAGACATTACAGATAGAAGTAGACCCATTGCTGTGCGCGAGTCAAGAGCGCATCATTACAGGGCAATTACCGTACGGCGAATTAAAGCAAATACAGCAGGATATCGACGTTTCAAGCTCGCCCATCAGCGTGGACTTAATGTTTTCCAGAGTTGGTAAATTTGTTGTTTTAACAGGTCGGATTTCAAGTAATCTCGTGTTACAATGCGCCGCTTGTCTTGAACTGACTGATATTACGGTTGATATAGACGTTAAGTTGGCCCTCATTAATAACGAGGATCGGCTGAGTTTGGTGCCGGATGGTTACGAGCCTTATTTGTTTGAAGGCGATAGGTTGCTAATGAGTGACTTGATAGAAAGTGAGGTGGTGTTAGTGCTTCCAAGCATCGCAAGGCATGAGGTTTGCCCAATAGAGTTACCAAGCAGCAGTACAAGTAAAGATTTTATGTCTGAAGCGGAAGTTAAGAAAAATCCGTTTGAGGCGTTAGCAAATTTTAAAAAACATTAATTCTCTGGAGAATTTGAGATGGCAGTTCAAAAAAGTAAAAAATCACGTTCAAGACGTGGCATGCGTCGTTCACACGACTCGTTAACAGCACAAACATTATCAACTGAGCCAACAACGGGCGAAGTGCATTTACGTCACCACGTAAGCGCAGATGGTTTTTACCGTGGCGAACAAGTTGTAGCGGATAAAGACTAACAGTCTTATGGGCTCGTTATTTGAGCCTAGTAAAGCTGAATGTGTATGAGTAAAAAGCTCGTCTCATTCGGCTTTTTTGTTTTTCTAAGCATAGAATCCACGTTTACAATGAGGCGTTGCTGAATGTTTAATGCAAAAATAACGGGTACAGGCAGTTACTTACCTGAAAAAATTGTTACCAATAAAGACTTTGAATCCACTCTGGATACAACGGATGAATGGATTTATGCGCGTACTGGTATACGTCAGCGTCATGTTATTGCTGAACATGAAACCACCTCAAGCATGGCAGAGATTGCAGCGAAACATGCATTAGACGCGGCCGGTGTTGATGCATCAGAGATTGATCTGATTATTATTGGCACCAGTTCACCCGATAGAATCTTCCCCAGCACGGCGTGCATTTTACAAAATAGATTAGGCGTTGGCGATTGCGCAGCGTTTGATGTGCAAGCCGCGTGTTCCGGTTTTATTTATGCGCTGGGTATTGCGCACCAGTTTATTAAGTCCGGCGGTGCTAAAAAAGCCTTAGTGATCGGCGCGGAAGCAAATTCAAGAATTCTCGATTACAGCGATCGTAGCACCTGCGTTATTTTTGGTGATGGTGCAGGGGCCGTGGTACTAGAGGCATCAGAAGAAGTAGGCATACTGTCCACGCACATGCATTCAGACGGTCAATATAAAGACTTGCTCTACATCAATAACCCCATTAAAGATCAGCAGCAAGATGGCGATAAAGCGCACATGACGATGCACGGCAATGACGTGTATAAAGTGGCGGTTAAAACGTTGAGTAGAATCGTTGACGAAACGCTTGACGTTAATAATATGGTCAAATCAGATATTGATTGGTTAATTCCTCATCAGGCGAATATAAGAATTATTTCCTCGGTTGCTAAGAAACTTAATATGCCAATGGACAAAGTGGTATTGACGATTGAAAATCAAGGTAATACATCAGCGGCTTCAGTTCCCTTGGCGCTTGATGTGGCCGTACGCGATGGTCGTATCAAAAAAGGTGATACCGTGTTGATGGAGGCGTTTGGCGGTGGCTTCGTGTGGGGTTCTGCACTCGTGACGATGTAAACAATAACTTATATATAATAAAAAATTATGACAACAGCTAAAATTGCAATTGTATTTCCAGGCCAAGGCTCGCAAGCAGTCGGCATGTTAGGTGACCTTTCCGAGTCATACAGTCAAATTAAAGAAACATTCGCTGAAGCGTCTGCGGCATTAGGGCGGGATTTATGGGAGCTGGCGCAAAATGGCCCGGTTGAAGAGCTTAATAAAACTCAAAATACGCAACCACTGGTGCTAACGGCCAGTGTTGCAATGTGGCGTGTATTACAAAGTGAATTAGACGTGACGGCTGATTTTATGGCGGGACACAGTTTGGGCGAGTACACCGCTTTGGTATGCGCGGGTAGTTTGGATTTTGTTGACGCGGTTAAACTCGTTGAGCAACGCGCTAATTTTATGCAGCAAGCAGTGCCTGCTGGTGAAGGCGCAATGGCCGCTATTTTAGGGTTGGGCGTTGATGCTTTGATAGATATTTGTGCGCAAGCTGCTGACGGCGATGTGGTTTCTGCCGTTAACTTTAATGCACCGGGGCAAGTTGTTATTGCGGGCAATACGGCGGCGGTTAATCGCGCGATTGATTTAGCTAAAGCGGAAGGGGCCAAACGCGCGCTTTCATTGCCAGTGAGTGTTCCATCGCATTGCGCACTGATGATGCCGGCCGCTCAAAACTTATCAAGCACGCTGGAAGCGATTAATTTCTCAGCGCCTGCTATCGACGTTTTTCATAACACAGATGTTGCGACGCATACCGACGCAGACAGCATTAAAAAAGCATTAACAAAACAATTACATACACCGGTCAGATGGGTAGAAACAGTTGAATTATTGGTTGAATCAGGTGTGACCACGTTGATTGAATGCGGCCCAGGTAAGGTGTTAACGGGGCTCAATAAACGTATTGATAAAGCATTAGAATTATATTCAGTGGGCGATGAGCGCTCATTTAACAAAACAAAAGAGGCATTCTCATGAGTGATAAAACAATCGCATTAGTAACTGGCGCAAGCAGAGGTATTGGCAAAGCCATTGCGCAACAATTAGCTGCGGATGGTTTTTTTGTGGTGGGGACAGCAACATCAGACAGTGGAGCGTCAGCTATTTCTGATTACTTAGCTGATAGCGGCCACGGCATGAAGCTGAACGTGACCGATGTGGACTCAATTCAAAGCGTTGTAAAAGAGATTGCGGCAACGCATGGCGCACCCACTGTCTTGGTGAATAACGCCGGTATTACCCGCGATAACCTAATGCTTAGAATGAAGGACGATGAGTGGGATGATATTATTTCAACTAATTTGAGTTCAGTATTTAGGGTAAGTAAAGCGTGCTTACGCGGCATGATGAAGAATAAAAAAGGTCGTATTGTGAGTATTGCATCGGTTGTGGGTGTGACGGGTAATGCCGGTCAAGCCAATTATGCGGCTGCGAAAGCGGGCATTATTGGTTTCAGTAAATCGTTGGGTAAAGAAGTGGGTTCAAGGAATATCACTGTAAACACCGTTGCACCAGGGTTTATTGATACGGACATGACTAAGGCATTAGCAGAAGATCAGCGTGCAGCGTTATTGAAGGGTGTGCCCCTTGGTCGCTTAGGTGATGCAGAAGAAATTGCACACGCTGTTTCATTCTTGTGTTCTGACAAAGCAGCGTACATTACGGGAGAAACATTGCACGTTAATGGCGGCATGTACATGGGGTAATGTTTAATTAATAATATTAAATTAGTAAGTGTAACCATTTGATTTTAAGCAATTAAATTAATTTAAGTATTAAGTGGTAAGGCTAAATGACTAGAAAAGTTTAATCTTTAGTCATTTAGCAATATAATAGGGCTTCCATAAGCACGGCTTGTGGCCCATACAAAAATAGAGGATATTTAAAAATGAGTAATATTGAAGAACGCGTCAAAAAAATCGTCGCAGAACAGCTTGGTGTTAAAGCAGAAGAAGTAACAAAGGAAGCTTCATTCATCGACGACTTAGGTGCAGATTCATTAGACACTGTTGAGTTAGTTATGGCACTTGAAGAAGAGTTTGATTGTGAAATCCCTGATGAAGAGGCTGAAGGCATCACATCAGTACAACAAGCGATTGACTACGTTAATAGCAACGCAGAATAATTAAGTTTGTTTTTTTTCAAGCACGGCCTGCTTTGCAGGCCGTGCTTGTTTTATATTAGGGAGTTAGGTTTATGTCTAAACGTCGAGTAGTTGTTACAGGATTAGGTTTGTTATCACCGGTGGGTGGAAACGTAGCGGATTCTTGGAAAAACATTTTAGATGGACAAAGTGGTATTTCACCGATTACACGATTCGACACAACTAATTTCCCGTCAAAGTTTGCCGGTGCAGTTAAAGACTTTGATGTTGAAAATTACATGTCGCGCAAAGATGCTAAAAAAATGGATCCGTTTATCCATTACGGCGTGGCTGCTGGTATGCAAGCGTTAGATGACTCTGGCCTTGAAGTGACCGACGAAAATGCGGAACGAATCGGTGTGGCAATTGGCGCCGGCATTGGTGGTATTTCTGGTATTGAAAAAGGCTTTGAGGGGTTCCAAAAAGGTGGGCCAAGAAAAATTTCGCCGTTCTTTGTGCCATCAAACATCATTAATATGATTTCAGGCAATCTTTCTATTCTGCGAGGATTGAAAGGGCCTAACTTTGCCATTGTGACAGCGTGTACCACGGGTGCTCATAACATTGGCGATGCGATGCGTATTATTCAGTACGGTGATGCGGATGTGATGGTAGCGGGTGGGGCTGAAATGGCGACATCAGTCACGTCATACGGTGGTTTTTCATCGGCTCGGGCGTTATCGCGCCGTAATGATTCACCTGAAACAGCTAGTCGTCCATGGGACAAAGACCGCGATGGTTTTGTTTTGAGTGATGGTGCGGGTGTATTGGTACTTGAAGAATACGAACACGCCAAAAAACGTGGTGCAAAAATTTATGCTGAACTGGCTGGTTATGGCATGAGTTCGGATGCGTTCCACATGACCATGCCGTCTAAAAATGGTGATGGTGCATATCGTTGTATGCGAAATGCATTAAAAGACGCATCATTAAACCCTGAACAAATTAGTTATATCAACGCTCACGGCACCTCTACGCCAGCGGGTGATTTGGCTGAAACACACGCGGCCAAAACCTTGTTAGGTGATTTAGCGTACAAAGTACCGATGAGTTCTACAAAATCGATGACCGGCCATATGCTGGGTGCTGCCGGTGGTGCTGAAGCAGTATTTTCAGTGCTGGCGATACGCGATCAAGTTGCCCCGCCAACCATTAACCAGTTCACACCTGACCCTGAATGTGATTTGGATTACGTTCCTAATGAAGCGCGTCAAATGGCTGTAGATGTTGTTGTATCAAACTCGTTTGGGTTTGGTGGTACCAACGGTACGCTCGTCTTTAAGAAAATTTAGTAAGGCCGTTGCCAATGGGACTGGCATATCAGCATTGTGGAACGTTTTTAAAAGCAAAACTTCCGTTTGATGTGGATTTATTGGCTTGTCATGCGCTAAACCCAAAGCGTTATCCTTTTCTTCTTGAAAGTCATCAGCTAAGCAAACCGGCTACGGGCTTTGATATTTTATTTGCGTACCCAGGTGATGTTATACAAACGTCGAAGGGTGGCGATACAGACTTCTTTACACAGTTTGATTCTGCCTTTAATCAGGCGCTAGTAGAAGAAGAACTAACGCTTGATTCAAGTCTCCCTTTTACGGGTGGTTGGTTTGTCTTTTTAAGTTATGAATTGGCGGGTGCAATTGAACCAAAGCTTTCCAGCCTAGCTGTTGATGCAACATTGCCTGTGGCAAGTGCCGTTCGTATTCCCGTTGCAATCATTAAAAACCACAAAGACAACACGTGTTGGATTGTCTGTGAAATTGATGCTGAGGAGCGGCTAGAGGAAGTTTGGTCCGACATTCAAATACTCGCACCAACCGCCATTATATCACCGAGAGCGTCCCTTACAGAAGATACACCAACGCTTTTCTTAGAGGGTGTTAAAAAGGTTAAATCGTATTTAAAAGAAGGCGATACCTTGCAGGTTAACTTGTCGAGACAATGGGTTGGCAAGTTACTAGATAAGGCCAATTATCTCGATGTGTATCGCTCACTTCGAGCACATAATCCAGCGCCATTCGCAGGCTTAGCACGCTATGGTGATAGCGTTATTTGCTCATCATCTCCTGAGCGTCTGGTGAGTTGCAATGCGGGTGCTGTGCAAATGCGGCCCATCGCTGGAACACGTCCAAGGAAGAAAAATCCGAATGAAGATAAAAAGTCAGCGGATGCATTATTAGTTAATGCCAAGGAAAATGCCGAACATATTATGCTGATTGATCTTATTCGAAATGATCTGGGTCGTGTATGTCAAACAGGCACGGTAGTGGTCGATGAGAAAATGACGCTGGAGTCATATGCAGCGGTTCACCATATAGTTTCAAATGTACGTGGTAAATTATTAGCGAATACAACGCCGTCGGATGTTATTAAAGCGGTGTTCCCCGGCGGTACTATTACAGGCTGCCCTAAAGTGCGCTGTATGGAAATTATTCAAGAGTTAGAAAAAAAACCTAGAGGTGCGTATACCGGGTCAATGGGGTACATTAATCGTAACGGTGATCTAGATTTAAATATTTTAATTAGAACGTTTACGATAACGGATAAAAAGATCAGTTTGCAAACAGGTGCTGGTATTGTCGCCGATTCAATCGCCGATAATGAGTTAGATGAAACTCGGCATAAAGCAAAGGCACTGTTAGATGCACTAACAATTGCATGACAATTAAGGTGTTAATAAATGGACAAGCTGATGGCTTGATAAGCCCGCTAGATAGGGGGTTTCAATACGGCGATGGCTTGTTTGAGACCATTTTGGTTGAGTCAGGCGATGCTGTTTTTTTATCAGCCCACTTAACTCGTTTGCAAAAAGGCTGCGTTGTTCTCGGTTTTCCTGCCGCTGATATCAGGCTGATAGAACGTGAGATTGCTCAATTGATTGCACCTCATGAACACGGCGTGATAAAAATAATCTTATCCAGAGGGGTTGGAGAAAGAGGGTTTTTGCCACCAAATACGCCGAGCGTTACACGGGTTATTTCGTTTAGCACGGCAGATAAAAGTATCGCGACGTCCTTGTTAGCAATTAACTTAACATTGTGTAAAACTCGCTTGAGTAAGCAACCTTTATTGGCGGGCATTAAACACTTGAATCAATTGGAACGGGTGTTGGCGCGAACAGAACTTAGAGAATTTGCGCAAGTTGAAGGCTTGATGTTAGATACAGATGGAGCGGTGATTGAAGGGACTATGAGCAACCTATTTATGGTGAAAGATGATGTTTTAATAACGCCTAACCTCGATAATTGTGGCGTATCAGGGGTCATTCGAAAGATGTTAATTGAACAAGCACGAACTGATATGATTGCCTGTAAGATCGAGGCGTTAACGCTGAATGATATAAAAGAGGCAGATGAGATATTTGTCACAAATAGCCTTATGCCTGTTCGTTCAGTAACAGAAATATCAATAGATGGAACGACGATGTATAAAAATGAAACGTCACGCGCGCAATGGGCTTTGGATATTGTTTTAACGGCCATGCAACAACAATATTAACGAAACATATGAGACGTTTAATTGCCCTAACTATAATTGTTAGCAGCTTATCGATAGGCTGGTTTTGGATGCTGTATGAGGACTCAATTAATGATTCGTATATTACGGATGAAATGGGTTCGGTTGTTGTGAGCATTGAAAAAGGAAAAAACCTAAACCAAATCATTTCGATGCTTGAGGAAAAATCAGTGGTCGATGGGCGTTGGTTCAAATGGCTGGTTCGTTTTGAAGGTGCTGCGAATAAGATACAGGCGGGCGAGTATGAATTTTCTCCTGGCTTAACACCGGTACAAATTTTAGGTTTTTTGGTTAAAGGAAAAGTTAATCAATATGCAATAACGATTATCGAAGGCCAGACCTTTAAAGAATTACTGGCGGACATTCAACAACACCCGGCGCTTCAAAAAACGCTTCCAGATAATGCAGATATGGCGACATATTTAGAGTTGTTAAATATTCCGGAACAACATTTGGAAGGCCTATTATTGCCTGAAACGTATTTTTTCATCAAAAACACAACGGATGCAGCGTTAATTAAACGTGCGTATCGTGCAATGCAGGTTTTTGTTAATTCAGCTTGGCTTAACAGAGAGAGCAAGGCGGTTGTAAAAAACGTATACCAAGCGCTTACCTTGGCATCAATTGTTGAAAAAGAAACAGGTGCGGCATCTGAGCGACAGTTAATAGCCGGCGTGTTTATACGACGGCTTGAAATTGGTATGAAGCTGCAAACTGACCCTACCGTGATATATGGTATGGGTGACAATTATAAAGGTGACATAAGGTTCCGAGATTTACGCCAAGATACACCTTACAATACTTACACACGATACGGCTTGCCACCTACACCGATTGCCATGCCGGGGAAAGCATCTATACAGGCTGTTTTACATCCTCAAGAAACGAAAAAGTTGTACTTTGTCGCGAATGGCGGTGGTACACACATATTTTCAGAAACATTGAAGCAACATAATGCAGTAGTCGATAAATACCAGCGGAATAAATAATAATGAAAACAGGAAAGTTCTTAACGTTAGAAGGCGTTGAAGGCGTTGGTAAAACAACCAATTTAAACTTTATTGCCGAGTACTTAGAGAAAGCCGGCAAAGCGATTATTACCACTAGGGAGCCTGGTGGAACGGCGATATCAGAAGAGATCAGAGGCTTGTTGTTAAACCATCATGATGAGTCCTTATGCGATGAGTCTGAACTCTTATTGATGTTTGCCGCGCGTGCGCAACACTTAAAAGAGGTGATTAAACCGGCGCTAGCGGCGGGTAAATGGGTCGTATGTGACCGCTTTACTGATGCGACATACGCATATCAAGGTGGTGGTCGTCATTTCAACATGACAGACATTGCTTGGATAGAACAGTTTGTTCAAAAAGATTTAAGGCCTGATAAAACGGTGTTGCTGGATTTGTCGGTTGAGATTGGACTACAACGAGCAGCCAGTCGAAGTGAACCGGATCGTTTTGAATCAGAAAAGCAGGCCTTTTTCGAAGATGTTAGACGGGTGTATTTAGATAGAGCAGCGGCGGAACCTAATCGGTTTTGTGTGGTTGATGCCTCGCAATCCATTGAGCATGTGCAGCAAAGTATTGCGACACATTTAGATGAGCTGTTGCTAACGCATGGATAATATTGGTTACCCTTGGTTACAAGCTTATTGGGATAAATTATCACGCTATCAACAGCAAGACAGGCTACCTAGCGCATTGATGTTAGTGGGCGATAAAGCGCTCGGTTTATCGGCTTTTGCGACGGCTTTTTCGCAACGGACTATTTGTCTGTCACTGACAACTAGCGGTATGGCCTGTGGCGTATGTGAATCGTGCCTATTATTCAATGCAGGTAACTACCCAGATTTTTTTCATATCAAGCCTGAAGACGGTAAAAAGAGCATAAAAATTGATGTGATCCGTGGGTTAATTGAATCATTGGCACTCAGCAATCAATATGCAAAACCTCGTATGGTGATTATTGACCCTGCTGACGCGTTGTTGCATCAAGCATCCAATAGTTTATTGAAAACATTGGAAGAGCCGAGCGACAACACCTGTTTGGTTTTGATCGCTGAGAAAGCGTCGAAAATTTCAGCGACTATCCGCAGCCGTTGTCAGTTGATTACGGTAAAAGATATTGATTTGTCGAAGGCTACATTATGGTTGGAAGCGGAAGGTTGCAATCAAGCCGAGCAATATTTGAATTTGGCCAACCATCTACCCTTATTGGCTTATGATTTATGGAAGAAAGAAGCATTAACCGTTAGGGTGGGAATATTTAGAGACTTCATGGCGATGTTAAATGGCCAACTTGACCCTTTATTGTTCGCTGAAAAATGTATTGGGTTAAAAAATCTTCCTGCCTTAAAATGGATAATGTCTTGGTTAACAGATGCTGTTAAAGTTGAATCAAATGTAAAAAACTTACATTTGATAAACCCAGATTTAAAGGATGACTTGAAAGTTCTAGTAGAAAAGCTACACTTAAAGAACATTCACGATTTATTAGATAAACTGGCTCAGTTAATTAACTTAGAATCTAGTCAATTGAATCAACAATTATTGTTAGAAGATTTTGCGATAGAGTGCTATTCGCTAACGATTAAACGAAAGGTTTAAATATGAGTACGAAGGGAAATGAAGCTCGACAGGGAATTTTATCGTTAACGATAAAAGATAAAAATGCGCTATACGCGGCCTATATGGATTATGTTCAAGGGGGCGGCTTATTTATTCCAACACATAAAAAATATAACTTAGGTGATGAGGTGTTTATGTTGCTGAGTTTAATGGGTGAAGCAGAGCGTATACCCGTTGCGGGTACTATTATTTGGATAACACCGATGGGTGCTGAGGGTTCGCGTTCTAATGGTGTTGGTGTGCAGTTTAACGACCAAGATGGCGGAGCAGCACGCAATAAAATTGAGATGTATTTAGCGGGTTCTTTAGAAACAGGTAGACCGACTCACACAATGTAGTGTTGCTGTGCCAGTGGTTATTCAGCGGCCTTAAGGGCCGTTTTTTATTAGAACGGAGAAAACATGTTTATTGATTCACATTGCCATTTAGACCGTGTAGATCTAACGCCATACTCTAATGATGTTGGTGAGTATTTAGACGCAACAAAAGCTGACTTGTTGGATCACATGCTATGTGTGTCGATTGATTGGGAAGCTTATCCTGCCATGCGTGATTTGGTCGCTGATTATAAAAACATTTCCATTTCTATTGGCGTACACCCTAATGAGACAGAAGGGCATGACCCAAGTGTTAATGAGTTGGTTGAGGTGGCTTTACGCGATAACGCCATAGCCATTGGGGAAACGGGGCTGGATTATTTTCGGCTTGAAGATGATGCTCACCTTAATTGTCAGCAACAACGTTTTAGGCATCATATAACAGCGGCAAAGCAAACCAATAAACCGATTATTATCCATACTCGTGATGCAAAAAATGACACGATTAAAATAATGCAAGAAGAGTCTGCAGGTGAAGCAGGCGGTGTTCTTCACTGTTTTACTGAAGATTGGGACATGGCGAAAAAAGCCTTAGATTTAGGTTTCTATATTTCTTTTTCTGGCATTGTGACATTTAAAAATGCCAAGCAAGTGCAAGAAGTTGCACAAAAAGTCCCTGATGATAGATTTTTGATAGAGACCGACTCGCCGTACCTTGCGCCTGTTCCTAAGAGAGGTAAGCCGAATTATCCGAATTACGTTAAGTACGTGGCTGAAAAAATGGCGGAATTGAGAGGAATGCCGCTATCAAAGATAGCCGATATAAGCGCAGCGAATTACGACACTTTATTTAATCGCTAATTAGCGTTCAAAAAAGAGGCGGCGCCCCTGCTATTTTAACTTTTAGGGAGTAACTGCTGGATTTTTTCCAATAAAGCACTGCGTTCAGCTAGCGAGTCATTGGCATTATTTAATTCGACAATTGTATCTTTATGCCGATCTTGAAGCTCTTTTATTGCTTCGTGTGCAAACGTAAGGTCTTTATCCGCTTGGGTTTTGTAATGTTCTTTAAAGCGTTGTCTGTAAACAGATAATAAGTTTTTCAATACGTCATTAAATGCCGTTACGCTAAACTCATCAGATTGTGACAATGCTTGAGTTTGTTCAATTATATTATGCAAAGGCTTATCGAATTGACGTTGGTAGCGAGCTGATAACTGTTTATACACCTGACGTAGTTCTTCTTCCGAGCCGCTAAATTGGGCGAAGAGTCTTAGTGACGCCGCCTCAGACTGCTTAGGCTTTCACCGTATTTATCGAAATATACGTGTTCTAGCGTTGACACGACTTCGCGAAGCTCGTCCTTAGGGAAGGCATTTTTCTCTAAATAATGATAAAAATCTCGTACAGATGATGGTTTTATCTTATGCGTAGGCTCAACACTTTTTTCTTTTTTGGGTTGGTGTGCGTTAACAGAGTCGAAGAAATTTTTGACTTCTTCAGCGTCTAAACTGTCTTCAGATAGAGCCTTTAAACAAAAGTCTGCTGCTTGCTTGAAGTTCAAAGGAGCTGGCGCAGGCGGCGTCATTTTAATGGGTGCTTTAGTGTCAGAAATAAACGCGGTGGTTGGAGTTTCTGAAGGGACACTTTCTTGCACGTTGTCTTGTTGTCGCCAAAAATCACTGAAGGAATCAACGGGAGTTGATTCTATATGCTTTTCAAGGCCGATCGCTAGTTTTTTAAAGCACTCACTGGCAATAGATTCGGGACTTAGTAGCACAGCGGGGCATTGAAGACTGACCGAAGAGATCATCGTTTCGTCAACTTGGATATAACCTAAATAGGCAATATCAACATGGATGTATTTCTTTACGGCTGATTCAAAACGTTTATAAATAGATTGGCTATTTTCATAATTCATCGCCATATTAACTAAGACGTACGACGTGCGATTATAATTTGAGCGTTTTAATACTTTCAGTAATGAAAAAGAATCGGTTAATGAAGTGGGCTCAGGTGTGATGATGATAATCGCGAATTGAGAGGCCTTAATAAAGTCTAAAACGTCGTCGCCAATACCTGCAGCGGTATCAATGATAAGGTAATCAAAAAATTGTTGAAGTTTGTCTAAGGCGGCGAGTAATATTGTTTTTTGCTCGCCAGATAAGTGCGCATATTCGGCGATGCCTGTAGCGCCAGGCACAACTTTC
This sequence comes from Cycloclasticus sp., assembly GCA_039830885.1. Taxonomy (GTDB): domain Bacteria; phylum Pseudomonadota; class Gammaproteobacteria; order Methylococcales; family Cycloclasticaceae; genus Cycloclasticus. The sequence goes on along the minus strand of JBDOOJ010000049.1, from coordinate 4,825 downwards.
AAGCCGCGGGGGCCATCAATCATAATCTCTTTTAAGGTTTTTTCGCCTTTCAAAAGGTGTTGTAAGGTGTATTTGGGCTGAATGCCTAGAAGGATATTTATATTAGCCAAACTAGCATCTGCATCAAACACACATACTTTATTATTTAATGCGGATAAAGAAAGCGCGAGATTGGTTGCAGTGCTTGATTTGCCGACACCACCTTTACCGCTGGTAATTGTGATAACCTTCGCTTTCGGTCTTTTTGTGTCGCTATTGCTTGTATTGCTGTAGGCCAATTCCATTAAATTCTTCACCAAAGTATGACTGTAAGAACTACGATTAAAGTTTCTTGATTCTATCAAAAGAAACATCTTATTAGTTGACTAATTATACCCATAAAAATGAATAATAAATCTAAATCACCTATGCATGGCGCGGGATGTTTTATGTCTGGGTTTGACTTAATTAGGCAGCCGGGCTTGAGGCGTTTTGTCGTTATTCCCCTGCTGATTAATATTGTATTGTTTAGTGGTGCGAGTTGGTTCTTATGGGTGTACCTAACCAGCACAGTAAACGGCATGTTACCCAGTTGGTTGGCTTGGTTATCTTGGCTTATTTTGCCGATGTTTATGTTGATTGTTTTATCCATTGTGTATTTTGGGTTTACGCTGCTTGCGAATATTATTGCCGCGCCTTTTTACGGGCAATTGGCCAAGTGCGTGGAAGCACATTTAAGGGGGGCGCCGTTGAGCGAGGTAAACACAGGGTCTTTTTTACAAGACGCGCCCAAGTTGTTAGGTTCTGAAATAAGAAAGCTGCTCTATTATTTGCTCAGAGCCGTGCCGTTGCTTTTATTGTCCATCGTGCCGGGTGTTAATGTGATTAGTTTGCCACTTTGGTTGATATTCAGCGCGTGGTTTTTAACCTTTGAATACACCGGCTACACGTTTGAGAACCACCAAGTGTTATTTGATGAACAAAAAAAAGTGCTACAACGAACGCGTTTAAGTACGATGACGTTTGGTGGCATGAACTTGTTAATGACCAGTATTCCTGTGGTTAACTTCTTTGCGCCTGCTATGGCGGTTGCAGGCGCCACAAAGATGTTATTTGATCAAGGCGAGTTAGACTAAACGGCCCCTAAAGACATTGTTTTCTATGCTACTTAATTCGCAGCTTAGGACATGGTTGCTGAGCTTTTCTGGTTCGTTGGTGGTGGTTTTAACCCGTAAGTAGTTTGGGGTATACCCAAGCACGGTGGTTGAGCCATCGTCGTTTTGTTTCTGGCCGTCTTCCCACAAAATATCTAAGGTAGATCCAAGCAGCGCATTCATACGCGATATTTTTATCGATTCAGCTAATAGATGTAATGCTTTACTGCGCTGTTTTTTGATGACGTTCCTGACTTGATCGGGCATAGAAGCAGCTTTTGTTCCCTCACGCGTGGAATAGGTGAAAATATGCAAATCACCGAATTGCATTTCCTCAACAAAATCGAGAGTTTGTTGCCATTCTTCATCGGTTTCACCGGGGAAACCAACGATGATATCGGACGTAATGTTGATGGTGGGAATCAACCGCCTAGCCTCGGCTACTAGTGCACGAAACTCATCTGTTTTGCAGCGTCGAGACATGCGTTTTAATACAGTGTCTGAGCCACTTTGCATGGGTAAGTGCATATGCGGCATTAACCTGGGGTTTTTAAATAGTTCCAAAAAGCCATCGGGTAAATCCCAAGGTTCAAGCGAGCCCATGCGAATGCGTGGGATGGTGGTTTGTTCAACAATAGACTGAACAAGCGTGAAGAGGTCGCTATCAATATCACTGCCGTAACCGCCAAGGTGCACACCTGTAATGACAATTTCTGAGATGCCTTGTTGATGAATGGTATTTATTTCCGCAATGATTTCATCAATAGCACGGCTTTTTTCATCGCCTCTTGCAATGGTCACAATGCAAAAGCTGCAGCGGTATCGGCAGCCGTCTTGTACTTTAATAAAAGCCCGTTGTCGGCCACGAGAAAACAATGCCACTTCGTTAGGCTCAGTTGCCATGCTGGGCATGGTTTCTTCGCTGAGGTTCTCTAGTGTTAGCTCAACAAGTTTTTCTTTTTGTTGATTGTTGATGAGTAAGTCCACGCCGTCGAGGGACACCGTTTCTTGTTCATTTAAGGTGGCATAACAGCCGCTAACCACCAGCTTTGCTTTGGGGTTTTTCTTATGTGTTTTGCGAACCAGTTGACGAGACTTTCGAACCGCCCCTTGGGTTACCGCGCAGGTGTTAAGTACCAGAATGTCGGGTGCGGCATCCTCGTTTACAAGGGTGTGGCCACGTGAACTGAAGTCATTGGCCCATGTTTCAATTTCAGCTTCGTTTAATCGGCAGCCTAAGGTTTTAAGGTGAACACGCATGACAAGGGTCTAAAGTTTAAAAAGCTCATTTTACGCTATTTGCTTTGCTTGCAAATAAAGTCGATAACTTTTTGTTGGCAGTTATCAGTGTTTTCATACAAGATGCCGTGTCGATTAGAGCTAACCCAGTGCTGAGTTAATTGTTCCTGTGGAATATGTTTGGATAACTCAGCCATGCTTGATGGGTTGACCACTGGGTCGTTGTCACCCTGAATGAGCAACACGGGACATCGCAATTTTTTTAATCGTACCGTTGTTTTTTTAATAAGCATTAATAGCTGATTAATGGCGGCAATGGGTGTGTGGTGATAATTGATGTGTGGGTGTTCAGGCGTATTATCTTGGAAAGGCATAATGCCCTCTGAACCACTTATTTTTTTTACTATTTTATTTGTAAAGTCGGCTATTTTGACCAGCTTTATCATGGGGTCTTGCAAGATAACGGGTGTAGAGCAAGCAGTGATTGATGTAATTCGAAGGTTTCTATTTGCAGCAGCCATTAACGCTAAAAGGCTTCCACTAGAAAAGCCGATTAAATGAATGGAATGGCTGTAACAACGTGCAATTTTTATGCTTTGGCGAACTGACTGCTGCCAGTCTTGCCATGTGCGTTCGTGCAGATCCCAGGGAGACGTTCCATGGCCTTTAAGGCGACTACCGATAACGATATAACCTAAGCTATAAAACTTTTCGGCCAGTTCCTTAAGCTCTGCAGGGGATGATAGTAGGCCGTGGATGAGAATGACGCATTCACCCTTGTGATGTTTAGGTTTTAAGAGATAGGGGAGCGCGGATTGTTCAGAAATTTTTTGTTTTTGGTTTATTTCTTGGTGTTTGCTTTCACGAAATTGGCTCAAATCCCAATGGTATTCAAGGATTTCATCTTCGAACAACATGGATGCGATTTCATCCAGTTTTTTATTGAATTTAAAACCAAGGCTACGTTTTATCGCTTTTTGCAGCGGTGCGATAGACGCGACTTCGTTAGCGTATACGGCTAGCGGGTTTTTGTAACGAATAGAATCAAAGTCATTTTCAGACTCAATGTTAGCCATCAAATTATAGTAAACACCTGCAGGCTCGAGCAAGTTTGCCTTATAAACACCTCTGAGAAATTGGTTAAAGGTGTCACTTTTGGTCATTATTAAATTGCGATAAATAGATGGGTTTTTAAGTGTCCTATGAAAATTTAAAGAATTATCTTTTTGTAACACTTTAACCGTGCAGTAAATTAAATGGTGTAGTTTTCTTTTGTTGATGTGGGTTTTCCCCTCATCTACAAAATGCATAATCAGTGTTGCGGCAATATGGGCAATGTTGATGGTTGTATTGTCATAAATAGCGCGCATATAATCGTCGCGAATTCTGTTGGTATTACGTTGATAGTTGAGCCTAAACAAAAAGCTATTCCACGAGTCGTCCTTTTGAATATTATCAAATATATCACTAAGCGATAATTCGGCATGGTTAACAAACGCAGTACTTATTTTGGATTCAATTCTAGTCCAGTAATCTTCAGCAATAATAGGCTCGCCCAGATGGATGTCCATGTCGGTATTTTTTAGCAAAAAATTACCTTCGATTAACAACTCTTCAGAAACGCGGGTATGTAAATTGTCTACAAAAAACTGAACGCTATTTTTCAGTGCATTATCGCTAATACGTAAGGGGTAGAAGGTGATATTACACGGGATAATAACGGTAGGTTTTTCGCAGGCACTTAATAAGGCCTGTGTATCATCGAACCCGAGTTCACTGGCCCATTGTGAAAGTAAATTGTTGCTTTTTTTTTGGTTTATTTCACGGACGGCTTGTTTGAAAATGGCAATTGCTAGCGCAATAACAGCAGGGCCAGTATGCAATTTCCTACGTTCGTCATGCGAGCGAGAATAGATGCGGTAGCGTCCTTTTTCGTCAAATATTCTGCGGTCTTTAACAATGCCACCTTCAGGGAAAGCGACGAGTTTTTGTTGCTGTAAAATATCTTTAGACACGTGGTACATCAACGCATCTGCATTATTGGGTATAGCACCCAGTTCTGATAAATAACGCCCGAATATGTTGTCGGTAAATAACTCTTTAGAAGCGATTGAGCGGGAATAATGCCCGGTTTTTTGATAGATTAAGTATTGCGGGATAAATGCTTCAAAACGTGCAAAATGGTTGAACAGGAAAATATCGCCCTGTTGCCAAGCGTCTTTATTTCCGGTGGTCCGTATTGTTAGGCTAAAGACGTTGAATAACATTTTCATCGCATGATAAGTCCACCGGTAGGTATCAGGATTTATCTGATGTTGCGTTGAATCGTTTTTATCTTTTGAGTCGTTACTCATGCTCGTGTTTTAATTAGACCTTATCCATCTAAATTAATAGTAGTTCATTATGCCGAGTTTTACTTCGAAAACATCAGTGCAAATACCTCGTTTAGAAGG
>JBDOOJ010000086.1:0-5873 GCA_039830885.1 Cycloclasticus sp. | reverse complement strand
GGCAATCATTGGAATGACCCGCACGATGCTACAGTCAAAGTATTAACTAAAGGGTTAGTCAAATTGGGCCTGCTTAAAGGTCGTGTGCCAACGTTGATTAAAAATGAAGCCTACAAGCCGTACTATATGCACCGAACCGGGCATTGGTTGGGTATGGATGTGCATGATGTGGGTGATTATAAAATAGACAAACAATGGCGTCTGCTTGAGCCGGGCATGGTGTTAACCGTCGAGCCAGGTTTGTACATTCAGCCGAATGCTAAAGAAGTGGATAAAAAATGGCGCGGCATTGGCATTCGTATTGAAGATGATGTGCTAGTGACCAAAAAAGGCCATGAGGTACTTACGGATGGCGCACCCAAAGAAGTAAAAGACATTGAATCGTTGATGGAGAAAGCGCGTGTCGCATGACTATGATGTCATCATCATCGGTGGCGGCATGGTGGGCGGCTGTCTCGGTTTAGCATTAAGTCAATCATCGCTTCGCGTAGCGATTGTAGAAGCACGTGAGTTTTCAGAAAAACAGTCGGACAGTACCGGTAAGCGAGCTATCGCATTATCTTGGGGAAGCCGTTGTATTCTTGAGCAATTAGATATTTGGCATCCAGTAAACGATGCAGCAATGGCCATCAAACACATTCATGTGTCGGATAAAGGCCATTTCGGCAAGACACGTTTGTCAGCGCAGTCGCAAAACGTTGATGCGCTAGGTTACGTGGTAGAAGCGGCAAAAATAGAAGTGGTTGTCGCGGGTAGTTTAAAACAATCAACTATTGATAGTCTGTGCCCGGCAAGCCTCGTTGATTACGTGGTGCATGATGAGAGTGCAGACGTCACCATTAGCTTAAACGGCGAAGAGAAAACCTTATCGTGTAAATTATTAGTCGGTGCAGATGGCGGTTTATCTAAAGTGCGCGAATGCGGCGACTTTGAGCTTAAAGAATACTCATACGAGCAACACGCCATCGCAGGTTTAATTAAGGTGGAGTCGGATGAACACGACATTGCCTACGAGCGTTTTACATCCGAAGGCCCAATAGCGATGTTGCCGCATTTCGATGGGTTGTATTCCTTAGTATGGACTATGCCATCAGAGCTGGCGCAAGAAGTAATGCAATTGCCGGAAGATGAGTTTATAGGCAGATTGCAATCACGTTTTGGCCAATGGCTGGGCGAGCTAAGCTTGTCTGGCAAGTGCCAAACCTTCCCGTTAAATTTATCGCACGTACCAAATAATACAGCAGAACGCGTCGTGCTGATTGGTAACGCAGCGCATCAATTGCACCCTGTGGCAGGACAAGGGTTTAACTTGGGGTTGCGAGATGCGGCTATTCTGGCGGATGCTTTAATGTCGGATGAAAATAACATCGTTACAGTATTAGAAACGTATGCCAATCGTCGACAATTAGACCAAGCCCTAATAATGGGCTTTACCGATAACGTGATTAAGCTATTTTCCACCGACAGCGCATTATTTAGCGTGGTGCGTAACAGTGGGTTACTTATGTTGGATAAAATACCGTTAATGAAAAATCAGTTTGCACGCCAAACGATGGGCTTGGGTTCTCGGTTAGCAAGGTTAAAGAAAGTTGATTAAAGATAAAGAGTATCAAGTGGCTATAGTCGGTGGTGGCATGGTCGGTGCAACCATTGCGTGTTTATTGGCAGAGCAAGAGGTGCAAGTAGCATTAATTGATGCAGGCGACCCAATGGCAAGTTGGCCCAAAAAAACGTACGACTTGCGCGTGTCAGCATTAACACTGGCGTCCATTAACTTGTTTAAATCACTGGGCGTTTGGGGAAGCATAGAAGCGTTAGGCGAGCAAGCCGTACAAAAAATGTTCGTGTGGGATCATTTTGGCAGTGGCGAGTTGGATATAGACTCCGCCGACGCAGGCGAAATGCAAATGGGTAGCGTGGTAGAGAACCGCATAACCGTATTGGCGCTATGGGAGAAGCTCCAGCAGATTAAAAGCTGTGATGTATTCACCTCAGTTCAGCTAGAAGGGTTTGAGGCGGGTGACGATGGCGTGACGATAAGCCTGTCAGGCGGAACAACAATTGCGGCAGCCTTATTGGTTGGTGCAGATGGGTCAAATTCAAAAATCAGGCAAATCAGCAGTATTGATGATTATGGCTGGGACTATAAACAAAAAGCACTGGTTGCGACAGTCAGGCCAGAAAAACCACATCAAAATACCGCGTGGCAACGCTTCTTACCCGAAGGGCCGTTGGCATTATTACCCTTGCGTGATGGTTTGATCTCCATTGTTTGGACGTCGACAACAGAAACCACAGAGGCGAATTTAAAGCTGGATGAAACTAGTTTTTGTGACGCACTAGCCGAAGCGTCTGAGCAGCAACTCGGTAATTTTAAATTGCTTGGCGCACGTGGTGCTTTCCCATTAAAGTTGCAGTTTTCGCCCGAATATACTCAACAACGCATGGTATTAATTGGTGATGCTATTCACACCATTCACCCTTTGGCAGGTCAAGGTGCAAACCTGGGTTTAAAAGATGCTATTGCATTAGCAGAGGTCGTATTGCAAGCGCACGAGAAAGGTCGGGATATTGCCAGCCAACAAGTGCTTCGGCGGTATGAACGCCAGCGTAAAGGCGATAACTTATTGATGATGGGGCTTATGGACGGCTTTAAGCGTCTATTCGGTGCGGATGATATGCTGGTTCAATTCGCAAGAAGTTCAGGTATGGGGGTGGTTAACAGCTCCACGCTTATTAAGAATCAAATCTGCAAATACGCGATGGGTTTGTAATATAAATTTCAAATATAAAAAAGCCGCAATCTCCAAATGGTGATCGCGGCTTTTTTGTTTTTACGTATAACGTTTTACATTATAACTTGTAGTGCGAGAACAACTTGGCAGCCAAAGCCAGCAGCGAAAGCCAGTGTGCGCACCCAAGGAACACCGAATGTGTGTGTTAATAAATGTATCACACGAGCATAAAAGAACACCATCGCAGCCATCGCTGTGGTGTCGTTATTCACGCCAGCCGCTTGTACGACTAAAATAAGCGCAGCAAATACAACTAAGTTTTCAATCGCATTGGTGTGAGCATTTTTCATGCGGATAGCCCAACCGGCCATTCCTTCAACATCGGCATGTGGGCCAACAGCATTCAGCAAGCCACCAACAATAATGTAATTAAGTGCATAAGGCACCCATATAACAGCGGTTAATAAGGCAGTTGCAGCTAAGTAATATAGTTCTGGCGTCATCATTCTCTCCGTTTATTTTGTTATTAAAGTTTGAAACGTTTTTAAGATTTATTAATTAAGTTAGTCAATGCTTGGGCGTGTTCAGTAGCAATCCGCCCCATAGACGTTAAATAGCCACCGTCTAACTTATCAACAAGGCCTTTCTCAAACAACCTTTCGACTGCGTTAATGGTATTTGGTTCAGCTTCCTGATGTATTTTTATGCCTTGCTGGGTGTTGGCTAAATCGAACTGCAAAAGAACGTTTAATTCATCAAGTGTGTCATTGTCTAATTTCATACTGCTACCCCGTGTTTGTTTAGAATTAGCATAACGCTAATGGCAAGCTGGTGAAAGGTCTCTTTTATAAATAGGCTGCAAAACATAAGGGATAGAAAAAACATCTTGTTCGACGTACAATATCCGTCTAATTTACCCCTGTTGGGAGAGCTCGGTTTTGTACCGACGCCGAAGGCGCAATCCGTCCGGAATCGCTCAGGCAAATGGACCATAAGGGAGATTGTTCAACTATGTTGGGTAATCAGTTAGCTCTGGAGAGCGGTTTGATTCTATTGGATTAAACACACCGAAGAGGCAAAGGGCTTTAGTAAAATGGCCTTTAAACTTTCAGGTTTTGGACAGAGGGGCGGCATGTGGTTTTCGCGTGCCGCCCTTTTTTTATGTTGAGAATATATGACTAAAAAAACAATATTAAATAATGCGCATCGTGAATTGGGCGCTCGCATGGTCGACTTTGGCGGCTGGGATATGCCGGTTAATTACGGTTCGCAAATTGATGAGCACCACACCGTGAGGCAGTCGGTAGGCATGTTTGATGTGTCGCATATGACAGTGGTGGATGTGAACGGTGTGCAAGCAAAGGCCTATTTACAAAACTTACTGGCGAATGATGTAGCCAAACTAACGCGCCAAGGTAAAGCCTTGTACAGCTGTATGCTGACGGATGATGCGGGCATTATTGATGACCTTATCGTGTATTTTTTGGATGATCAAAATTACCGTTTGGTGGTGAATGCGTCAACGCGAGATAAAGACATTGCGTGGTTGGAAAAGCAAGCTGAAGGCTTTGATGTGGCGGTTAACGAACAACCCACGTTGGCGATGATTGCGGTGCAAGGGCCGAAGGCGCGTCAAAAAGTTTGCCCTTTATTGCCCGAGCGTTTGGGGTTATCAGCCGCAGAAATAAAACCGTTTAGTGCCTGTTGGCACGGCGAATGGTTCGTTGGTAGAACGGGCTACACCGGCGAAGATGGCTTTGAAATTATATTGCCACAAGACAAAGCAGAAGGGTTTTGGACGCAATTATTGGAAGTGGGTGTTAAGCCCTGTGGTTTAGGCGCGCGCGACACGCTAAGGCTTGAAGCGGGTATGAACTTATACGGCCAAGATATGGATGAATCTAAAAACCCATTAGAATCTGGGTTGGCGTGGACGATTGTTTGGGAGCCAGAAGAGCGTGATTTTATCGGTAAACAAGCGCTGGTTAATATCAAACAACAAGGCAACAACGATAAGTTTGTTGGGCTGATACTGGAAGACAAAGGCGTGTTACGTGGCCATCAAACAGTGGTATTGGATGATGGCTCACAAGGTGAAATTACCAGTGGCGGTTATTCGCCTACCATGGAACGTTCAATTGCATTAGCACGAGTTCCCGCAAGTATTGGTAAAACCTGTAAAATCGACATCCGCGGAAAATTAAAAAACGCACGGGTGGTTAAGCCGTGCTTTGTGCGCCAAGGCGCAGTACAAATTGAACTTTAAGGAAAGGAAAAACCATGTCAAATACACCTGATGATAGAAAGTATGCCGACTCACACGAGTGGGCGTTATTAGAAGCCGACGGCAATGTCCGTGTTGGTATTTCAGACCACGCGCAAGAATTATTGGGTGATTTGGTTTTTGTTGAATTGCCAGAAGTCGGGCAGAAAGTAGGTAAAGGCGATGAATGTAGCGTGGTTGAATCGGTAAAAGCGGCGTCAGATATATACAGCCCTGTGACGGGTGAAATTATTGCGATTAATGGTGAGTTAGAAGATGGCCCAGAAGCCATTAATGATTCGCCTTACCAGGACGGTTGGATTTTTGTGATTAAACCTGAAGATACCAGCGAGTTAGATGATTTGTTAGACGCCGAAGGCTACCAAAACTTAACCGAAGACGAGTAACGCATACATGCCTTTTATTCCGCATTCAGAACATGACATATCTAGAATGTTGTCGACCATTGGCGTTGACACAATTGATGATCTGTTCGATGAAATTCCAGACAATTTGCGTTGTGGTGAGCTAGAACAAATTCCAACGGGCATGAACGAGATGGAGGTGTCTCGTTTGTTACGTGACAAAGCCGCGCAAGATGGTTTGCCGTTGTGTTTTTTGGGAGCAGGTGCGTATGAACATCATATTCCAGCAGCGGTTTGGGAAATAACCACGCGCGGCGAGTTCTATAGCGCTTACACGCCGTACCAGGCAGAAGCATCGCAAGGCACATTGCAGTTGCTGTACGAATATCAAAGCATGATGGCAAGTCTGATGGGCATGGATGTGTCTAATGCCTCGCTTTACGATGGCGCGTCAGCGTTGGCCGAAGCGGTATTAATGGCTGTGCGAGCGAATCGTAAATCCAAATCACG
>JBDOOJ010000023.1:0-6065 GCA_039830885.1 Cycloclasticus sp. | reverse complement strand
TGTGATCGGTGCCAAGCACCTCTCCACGATACTTCCCAATCCAGGCATAAAGACTGGTTTCTTTTAATCCAAGATCACGAGCAACCTGTGCTTGGCTTTTATCACTAGATAACGCCAGACTGACCGTGTCTAGCTTAAATGATTTGCTATACTTTCTATTCGACATTTGGACGCCTCTTTATAATATTAACTTAAAAATGTGTGTCCGTTAATTGGGGTACGCCTCAATAAGATGGACAAATACAAGCAATGCGTTTTAACTCTAAACAGCCTTCAGATTTAAAGCCTTTTAAACCACAGTCTAAAAAGTTATTGGATCAGGTGGTTGAGGTGATGCGTTACCATCATTACAGTATTCGTTCTGAAGAGTCGTATGTGCGCTGGATTAAGCAATTTATTTTATTTAATAACAAGCGCCACCCGTCAGAGATGGGTAAGGCAGAAATTGAACGCTTTTTAAGTCATTTGGTTATTAATAAAAATGTAGCTGTTTCTACACAATCTCAAGCGCTTAACGCGATTGTGTTTTTGTATAAGCAAGTGCTTGATTTACCGGTGGCACAAGATTTGTCACCGGTGAAATCAAAAAAAGCATTACGAATCCCTGTTGTTTTGTCGGTTGGTGAGGTGTCGCAACTTTTATCGTGTATGTCGGGCATTAATTTGCTTATGGCTAAGTTAATGTATGGCGGTGGTCTGCGGTTAATGGAATTGGTTCGGATGAGAGTTAAGGATATTGACTTTCAGCGTCAGCAATTAGTTGTTCGTGATGGTAAAGGGGGCGGTGATAGAACGACCTTGTTGCCAGCATCAATTATTGATGACTTAAAGCAACATTTATTTAAGGTAAAAGGCATATATGAACAGGATGTTGTGGATGGTACGGCGAATGTGTATTTGCCAGGTGCGTTAGCAAAAAAATACAAAAACGCATCTAAATCTTGGGATTGGCAATATGCGTTTCCTTCTGGAAACTTATCGAAAGACCCTAGAGGCGGTGAAATTAGGCGCCACCATGTTAATGAGTCTAATTTACAAAAAGCCATTCGTGCTGCTAAAAATAAAGCAGGGCTTAGTAAGCCTACAACGCCCCATACCTTGCGGCACTCATTTGCAACGCACTTATTAGAGGCAGGCACTAATATTCGAGTGGTTCAAAAACTGTTGGGCCATAAGGATGTTAAAACAACTGAAATTTACACGCATGTTCTCAAACAGAATTTAGAGAATGTTATTAGCCCATTGGAGCGACTAGAAGGCCTGAATAATGGATGAAAAAAGTTACGGCGCTCAACGTATCGTCTGCCTAACAGAGGAAACCACGGAAGCCTTATATTTAATGGGTGAGCAAGACCGGATTGTGGGTATTTCTGGGTTTACCGTACGCCCTGCTATTGCGCGTAAAGAGAAGCCTAAAGTATCGGCCTTTACGTCGGCAAAAATAGATAAAATTTTGGCGTTAAAGCCTGATTTGGTGTTGGCTTTTTCCGATATGCAGGCAGATATTGCTGCTGAATTGGTGCGCGCTGGTTTACAGGTGCATGTGTTTAATCAGCGTTCTGTCAGTGAAATTTTTGATATGTTGCATACCTTGGGTGCGTTAATTGGTGAACCTGACAAGGCGGCTGCACTGGTAACCGAGTATCAACAAAACGTTAGTGATAGCTTGGTGCAAGCGAAAGGATATAAGAAAAAGCCAATTATTTATTTTGAAGAGTGGGATGAGCCGCTAATTTCGGGTATTAAGTGGGTGTCTGAGTTAGGTGAAATTGCGGGAGGCATCGACTGTTTTCCAGAGCTATCAAAAGAGGCAGGCGGTAAGCAGCGCATTATTGAAGATCCGCAACGAGTGATTGATAGACAACCGGACATTATTATTGGTTCTTGGTGCGGCAAAAAGTTTCGTCCAGAGCGCGTGGCACAACGCGAGGGCTGGGGCGCTATTCCAGCCGTGCAAAACAATCAGTTATTCGAAATAAAGTCGGTCAATATTTTGCAACCTGGTCCTGCGGCATTAACGGACGGGCTGCAACAACTACAAACAATTATTAAAGACTGGGTGGAGCACTATGGATAAGGTGTTGTATTACGTGCATGACCCGATGTGCAGTTGGTGCTGGGCGTTTAATAAAACGTGGGCAAACATACAGGAACAGTTGCCGAGTAATATTAAGGTGCGTTATGTGTTGGGCGGTTTGGCGCCAGATAGTGACAGGCCTATGCCTGCAGAATTACAAGAAAAAATTAGTTCGGGCTGGTATCGAATTCAAGAAAAAGTGCCAAGTACAGAGTTTAATCACCGTTTTTGGACAGAGTGTAAGCCTAGGCGGTCTACTTACCCCTCTTCTAGGGCAATAATTGCCGCAAAAATGTTAGACGATACGTCGGAAAAGCGCATGCTGTTGGCGATTCAGCAAGCGTATTATTTGCAGGCTAAAAACCCTGCGGATGACGAGGTGTTAATTGAGTGCGCAGAAAGCATTGGTTTAGATGCTAAGCAGTTTGCAGCTGAATTGAACAGCGTATCAACACAGCAACAGCTGTTAGCGGATATAAAATTTTCTAGAGGCATGGGTGTGAGTAGCTTCCCCAGTTTGGTGTTAGAGCACGCATGGAACTATCGGGTGTTAGATTATGACTACAATGATGCACAAGTGCTGCTGAGTCGGTTAAGCTAGGCACAAGACAGAGGTGGAAAATATGATGGGCATTGAATATTGGCATTGGCTGGTTCTGGGTATGTTGTTAATTGGGTTTGAAATATTTATACCCAGTTTTACGGTGTTGTGGTTTGGTTTAGGTGCGTTGGTGGTTGCAGCGATCGTTGCTTTTTCACCAGAGATAGCAGTCAGTTGGCAGTTGTTTATTTGGGCGATTCTTTCAATAGTGTTTGGCGTGGCTTGGTTTAAAGTATTGCGCCCTAAGATGACCGACCGTACCAATGCCGGCATTGCCCGTGAGGCAATAGTGGGAGAAGTTGGTATGGTGATCAAAGCGCCTAGCGATGGGGTGCGTGGCCATGTGCGCTTCACCACGCCCGTTTTAGGTGACGATGAATGGGAGTTTATCTGTGAAGACAGCGTTGCCACGGGTGATAAAGTAAAGATTAAAGAAGCGTCTGGCAACACCTTAGTTGTTAGTAAAGTAAGTTAAAAAGAACAGGAGTTTATATGAATGAGGCATTGATTATAGCGGTCGTTTTTTTAGGGCTCGTTTTTTTAACCATCGCGATGGGGGTGAAGTTGGTACCCCAGGGTTCAAAGCAAGTTGTTCAACGACTGGGTAAATTTCATAAAACCTTAGGCCCGGGATTAAATCTGATTGTGCCGTATATCGATCAAGTAGCCTATCGAGTGACTACAAAAGATATTGTGATGGACATTCCTTCGCAAGAAGTGATCACCCAAGATAACGTGGTGATTATTGCCAATGCGGTGGCGTATATTAATATTGTTGAGCCAGAAAAGGCGGTGTACGGTGTTGAAGATTATGAGATAGCGATTAAAACATTGGTACAAACATCATTGCGATCTATTGTTGGCGAAATGAAGCTGGATGATGCGTTGTCATCCAGAGATTTAATTAAGGCAAAGTTAAAAGAAGCTATTTCTGACGACATTGCTGATTGGGGCATCACCCTTAAGACGGTAGAAATTCAAGACATTACGCCATCGAGTACCATGCAGGATGCGATGGAAGAGCAAGCGGCAGCGGAAAGACAGCGGCGTGCAACAGTAACAAGAGCCGAAGGTGAAAAGTCAGCCGCTATTTTGGAAGCCGAAGGGCGATTGGAAGCATCTAAACGCGATGGTGAGGCGCAAGTCGTCTTAGCGGAAGCCAGCAAAACAGCCATTACCAAGGTGGCAGAGGCTATTCAAAACAAAGAATTACCCGTGATGTATATTTTGGGTGAAAAGTACGTGGACGCAATACAAAGCATGTCTATGTCAGACAACGCAAAAACTATCTTGCTGCCAGCAGATTTGCCGGCAGCTATTAGGGGAATGTTAGGGGGTAAATGAGTTCAGAGGTAGCTGCCTTTCTTGCTATTGAATAACGCGCACTTTGCCGGCGGCACTTCTAATCAGTGTCACGTGGTCGCCCTTTCTAAACAGGGAATTCGCGTTAACTGCTTGCACGACCGATTGCACTTCGCCGTTATTCATTTGCACGGTTATTTGTACGCCATTGGCCTTGTTATACAGGGCGTCGGCTTTGCTGCCGATAATGCCGCCAACGACCGCGCCGGCTACGGCGGCAACGGAACTGCCACGGCCGCCACCGATGCTACTACCAGCGATACCGCCAATTAATCCGCCCGCTACTTTACCGACGATGTTACCTTCTGAGTCGATGCTAACCGCTTGCAGGTCGATGATAATGCCGCTGCTAACGTGTAGTGATTGATTGGCTTCGCTGCTTGAATACTGCTGGTTTGATGTGCCATACGGATTAGGCCCGGCACAGGCCGTTAACAACATGCCGATGATTAAAATGGATAGGCGTTTCATAGTAGTCTCCTTTGCGACTGGGGCTTAACGATTAGAGTCAATCGTCGGGTCTTTGGTTCATTTGTTGAGCAGTTTAGAAAAGTCCAGCGTGCCTTCTTTTTCAAACGGTAGGTTGTAGAGCGATATCGGATTAGCGATTGTACCGTGACTAATATGGCCTCTTAAACGAAAGTGTAGCGCTTTGTTACTCGTTGACAGCGTTTGAAACTGTTTAATAAGCCCAAGGGTATTGCTGATCAGCGTGACGGTTAGAAATTTTTCTTCGTAAGGCAATATGTCGAGCGATTGCTTACTAACGCCGTGGGCAAATTCAGAACCGTTAATGTCTAATTTATAACTGATGCCTTTGATGAAGAAAGGGAAGTCGTTGGTGTTTTGTACGCGCAGGGTTAAGTCGTATCATTGTTCGAATAATTGCGCGTCAACCAGCTGAATATTGCTGATACTGATTTGCGGTGGTTCTGCGTGATAGGTGATGCCGGCGCAACCGATTAAGGTTAAGCCAAGTGATAACAGAATGAAAAATTGGCGGGTAATTCGTAACATGCTCATCTCCTTTGATGCTGTTAATCTTATGCCAGACGCGTGATGAATGAAAGGGTTTAAAAGACGGTGCGATCTTGTCCCGATTCCCATGGTTTGAATTTAGTCATGATGCTGGCGAATAAATCGGCATTAAGATAATCGTTAAACCAATGTAACAAATTGGGGTATGGGGTTTGCCTAAACCACTCAATGTCGACGTGGGCAAATTGCCGAACAAATGGAAAAATGCCGATATCAGCGAGTGATGGTTGGTCGTCAATTAGAAACGTATGCTGACCAAGCCGTTGTTCCAGCGCCGCAAGAAATACCTCGCCTTGAGTGCGGTAATGCGCAGCAGAAAACGCCGGAAAACGGTCCGCATATTTGTAATGGTCTAGGTGGGTTTTGAAATCGTTATCGTTTTGTGTGACCAGTTGATTTGCATCGCCTATACGCTGTTCATTGCCCCTAAGGTTGTTAGGGCCGTGTAAAGAGGTTGCCCAATGGACGATATCCCAGCTTTCGTCAATCACCGTGCCGTCGTTTAATTGCAGAACAGGGACGGTGGCTTTGGGCGAAATGGCGAGCATGTGTTCGGGCTTGTTTCGTAACACAACTTCACGTAATTCAACGGTTACACCGCTGGATTTTAAAGCCAGCCGCGCGCGCATGGCATACGGGCAACGGCGAAACGAATATAAAACAGCTAAATCAGGCATAGCTCAAAAGCTTAGTGGTGGTGGCCGCCTGCACCGTGCGCGTGGCCGTGGGAAATTTCTTCTTGAGTGGCGTCACGAACGTCAACAATATTGATATTAAAATGCAATATTTGCCCAGCCAAGGGGTGGTTGGTGTCTACTTTGACCATAAATTTGCCCATTTTAACGATGCTAACTTGGCGTTGGCCTTTTTCGGTATGCACTGTGGCAATCATGCCGGGACGCCATTTTTTAGAGCCCATCAAGTGTTTAACCGGCACGCTTTGTATTGAATCGTCAACGCGTTCGCCATAACCTTCTTGTGGGTGCA
>JBDOOJ010000064.1:0-6072 GCA_039830885.1 Cycloclasticus sp. | reverse complement strand
GCGATGCAAATAGAGTTGCCAGAACGTTTTCAAACGAATGCTTTATTAAAAAGCGAATTTTCGCGTTCAATAACTCATTTGTATTTGTCATATGAGAACCTTGTATTTAAACGGATAAATTAATAATTATGATGATTCGTGTCGTAGGTGTTTTGTTTTTTATTGCGATATTTTCATCTGCTTGTGCTGAAACCGATATAAAAACAAATCAAATTAACGAGCCTTATCGCGGGTTGCCATATCATGCGGTAACAACTCAACTGCCGCCGATTGGCATTACGCGTATTTCAGCCATTGATTTAAAAGGTCCATTATTAAGTAAGCAAAAGCCAGTAATGATTGACGTGTATGGCGCTATTTTTAGAGAAGAATCTTTGGACTTTGATGGTGCTTGGTTAGTAAGTACACCCCGAAAAAATATCCCAGGCAGCATATGGTTACCTAATGTCGGGAAGCAAGAACTCAAGCCTGTTGTTAAGTTTTATTTTGAAACTAATTTAGTTAAATTAACAGCAGGAGACAAATCAAAAGCATTGGTGTTCTATTGCATAGAAGATTGCTGGATGGCCTGGAATGCTGCTAAGAGAGCGCGCGAGTGGGGCTACAGCAATGTAATGTGGTTCCGTGAAGGGGTAGATGGTTGGAAGGATATTAACGGACTACTTGAAGATAGTGAGCCGGTGAATTTGCCGGTTAATGATTAAGGAAGAAGCTATCATATTAAATGATAAAAGGCAGCTTACATAAGCTGCCTTTTTAGTTTTGAGTATTTATCCATTTGTTAGAAAGCGTCGCCTGGAATATGAACATTTCCGTCCATTAATACACGCGCGCTACGGCTCATAGTCACTTTATTAACAGTCCATTCGTTGTTCGTTTCTACGGCGTCGGCACCCACTTTTAGCGTACCGGAAGGGTGGCCAAAGTTCACGTTGCTCCGTTCACCACCGCCAGCGGCAAGGTTTACTAATGTACCTGGGATAGCAGCGGCTGTGCCAATTGCGACAGCTGCGGTTCCCATCATTGCGTGATGTAGTTTACCCATAGACAAGGCGCGTACATTCAAGTCAATACTGGCTTGATTGATTTGTTTGCCACTAGAAGAAACATAATCACTTGGTGGCGCAACAAAGGCAACTTTAGGTGTGTGTTGACGATTAGCAGCTTCTTCAATTGTTGAAATAAGCCCCATTTTTATTGCGCCATAGGCACGAATGGTCTCAAACATCTCCAATGCTTTTGGATCACCATTGATAGCCTCTTGCAACTCAGCGCCGGTGTACTTGATTTCATCGGCATTGAGAAAGACGGTAGGGATACCCGCATTAATCATGGTTGCTTTAAATGTGCCAATGCCGGGTACTTCAAGATCGTCAACAAGATTTCCAGTAGGGAACATCGCTTCGCTAGCATCAACAGGGCTTAAGAACTCAACTTCAACTTCAGCCGCAGGGAAGGTGACACCATCTAATTCAAAATCACCGGTTTCTTGTACTTGTCCGTTGGTCATCGGCACATTGGCAATAATGGTTTTATTAATATTAGCCTGCCAAATGCGAACAACAGCAATACCGTTCTCTGGTATGCGGCTTTGGTTCACAAGGCCGCTACTAATAGCAAATGAGCCAACCGCAGCGGTTAAATTACCGCAGTTACCACTCCAATCAACAAATGCTTTGTCGATAGCGACCTGCCCAAAAAGGTAGTCAACATCGTGATCCGCTTGGGTGCTTTTAGCTAAAAGAACTGTTTTACTGGTACTTGATGTTGCGCCACCCATGCCATCTGTTTGTTTGCCGTATGGGTCCGGGCTACCAATAACGCGTAACAATAAATTGTCACGTGCTTCACCGGCAACTTGAGCCACTTCGGGTAAGTCAGTTAAATTAAAGAACACACCTTTGCTAGTGCCACCGCGCATATACGTGGCCGGTATTTTTATTTGGGGTACGTGAGCCATTTAGGTGTCCTATTAAGCAGCAGTTGAAGACTCAAGAAAATCTTGAGCAAAGCGTTGTAATACACCGCCAGCTTGATAAACCAATACTTCATCGGCGGTATCAAGGCGACAAGTCATAGGTACGTCAACTGTTTCGCCATTTTTACGGGTGATGGTTAAAGTTAATGTAGCCAGTGGCGTAATGTCGCCAGTCACACTGTATGTTTCTGTGCCATCAATGCTGTATGTGTTGCGGTTGTCTCCAGATTTGAATTCTAAAGGTAATACACCCATGCCGACTAAGTTAGTACGGTGAATACGCTCGAATCCTTCAGCGGCAATGGCTTCAACACCCGCCAAACGTACACCTTTAGCTGCCCAGTCACGCGATGAACCTTGACCATAATCCGCGCCAGCAATAATAATGAGTGGTTGCTTACGCTCCATGTAGGTTTCGATGGCTTCCCACATACGAG
Organism: Cycloclasticus sp.; assembly: GCA_039830885.1. GTDB lineage: Bacteria > Pseudomonadota > Gammaproteobacteria > Methylococcales > Cycloclasticaceae > Cycloclasticus. Next base: position 3,657 of record JBDOOJ010000064.1, on the reverse strand, counting down.
ACACTTCGCCTTCTGGCTCAATACGGGCCAATGATCCTTGTTTTACTTCGCCATTTTCTTGAACCATCTCATTCAATAATTTTGGGTTAGCAAATGTCGCACGTTGAGCCGTTAAATGGTCGCCACGGTGAGTTGCATACGAGTTAAAGTCAACTTCAGGCAAGCCCATTTTATCTAAGTAAGCACCGGCCGCACTGTCGAGCATAATCGCGTTAGACGGTGATAAATGGTCAGTGGTGATATTGTCACCTAACACAGCTAATGGACGCATACCTTTGAGTGTGCGTTCACCTGCTAATGCGCCTTCCCAGTATGGCGGGCGGCGGATATAGGTGGTTTGTGGGCGCCAATCGTATAGCGGATCAACTTGTGCGGTCTGTGCAACATTCTCTGGGAACATAGGAATGTAGATTTCGCGGAACTGTTCAGGCTTAACGCTTTGCTTCACAATTTTGTCAATCTCTTCGTCACTAGGCCAAATATCTTTCAGTGTGATTGGATTGCCATCTTGGTCGTTTCCTAAAATGTCTTTTTCGATATCAAAACGAATCGTACCGGCAATCGCATAAGCAACAACCAATGGCGGTGACGCCAAAAACGCTTGTTTTGCATACGGGTGAATACGGCCATCAAAATTACGGTTGCCAGATAAAACTGCGGTTGTATACAAGTCACGGTCAATCACTTCTTTTTGAATAACGGGGTCTAGTGCACCACTCATTCCATTGCAAGTAGTACAAGCAAATCCAACGATACCGAAGCCCATTTGTTCAAGTTCTGTGAGTAAATTTGAATCTTCAAGATACAGTTGCGCCACTTTAGAACCCGGTGCGAAGGATGTTTTAACCCAAGGTTTGCGCGTGAGACCAAGTTTGTTGGCATTACGTGCAATAAGCGCAGCCGCAATCACGTTGCGAGGGTTGCTGGTGTTTGTGCAGCTAGTAATAGCAGCGATGATGACAGCGCCGTCTGGCATTTTGCCTTTTTCGTTTTCAACCACGCCAGAAATGCCGCGTTCAGCCAGTTCAGATGTTGGTACGCGACGGTGTGGGTTGGATGGGCCGGCAATGTTGCGAACAACAGATGATAAATCAAATGTTAGGACGCGTTCGTATTCTGCCGTCTCAAGATCGTCTGCCCATAAGCCTGTTTCTTTGGCATAGGTTTCAACTAATTTGACTTGTTCAGCATCGCGGCCGGTTAGTGTCAGGTAATCAATGGTTTGCTCATCAATGAAGAATAAGCCTGCAGATGCGCCAAATTCAGGTGTCATGTTAGAGATGGTTGCGCGATCACCAATGGTTAGGCTGCGAGCGCCTTCTCCAAAGAACTCTAAGTAAGATGAAACAACTTTGGCGTTACGCAAAAACTCAGTCATCGCTAAAACGATGTCGGTTGCGGTGATGCCGGGTTGAGCTTTGCCGGTTATCTCTACACCGATAATGTTAGGTAAGCGCATGTACGAGGGGCGGCCTAACATCACTGTTTCAGCTTCCAGTCCGCCAACGCCAAGGGCGATTACGCCTAATGCATCAACGTGCGGTGTGTGGCTGTCTGTACCAACGAGAGTGTCAGGAAATGCAATGCCATCACGTGCGTGAATAACGGGCGACATTTTTTCTAAGTTGATTTGGTGCATGATGCCGTTACCGGGTTGAATCACGTCAACATTCTTAAAGGCTGTTTTACACCAGTTAATAAAATGGAAGCGATCATCATTACGGCGATCTTCAATAGCACGGTTTTTTTCAAACGCGTCTTTCTCAAAACCAGCGTGTTCTACTGCTAATGAGTGATCAACAATCAGCTGAGTAGGGACAACCGGGTTAACTTCAGCAGGATCGCCGCCTTTATCAGCAATCGCATCGCGTAAACCGGCTAAGTCAACGAGTGCTGTTTGGCCAAGAATATCATGGCAAACAACACGAGCAGGGTACCAAGGGAAATCAAGGTCTTGCTTGCGCTCAATGATTTGCTTAAGTGAGTCGGTTAATGCAGCAGGGTCGCAGCGACGTACGAGATTTTCTGCGTATACGCGTGATGTATATGGAAGCTTTGCGTAGGCGCCAGGTTGAATGGCTTCGATAGCTGCACGCGTGTCAAAAAAATCTAAGTCGGTACCAGGAAGTTTTTTGCGGTAGTCGGTATTCATGTGTTTGCTCACTTAATATATATAGATAAAAAAGCCAGCCTTAAAGTTCAAGACTGGCTGTGCTTTATTATGAAAAGGTGCTTAGCCTCTATCTGCAATCGGCTTAACAGAACGAGGGTCTTCACCAATATAATCCGCATTGGGTCGAATAATGCGGTTGTCGGAACGTTGCTCCATCACATGAGCTGTCCAACCTGATACGCGTGACATCACGAAGATAGGCGTGAACAACTTAGTAGGAATGCCCATAAAGTGATAAGCAGAGGCGTGGAAGAAATCAGCGTTACAGAATAATTTCTTTTCGCGCCACATAACTTCTTCGCATCGCACAGACACAGGATATAACGTTGTGTCACCAGCTTCATTAGCCAGTTTTTCAGACCATTTTTTGATGATGGCATTGCGTGGGTCTGATGTTTTGTAGATGGCGTGTCCGAAGCCCATGATTTTTTCTTTGCGTTCGAGCATGCCCATCATTTTTTCTTCAGCTTCTTCAGGTGTTTTCCAGTCCTGAATCATGTCCATCGCCGCTTCGTTAGCGCCACCGTGTAGTGGGCCACGTAATGTGCCAATAGCGCCGGTTACGCAAGAGTGAATATCCGACAAAGTTGAAGCACAAACACGAGCAGCAAATGTAGAGGCGTTAAACTCATGCTCTGCATATAGAATAAGTGATACCGTCATAATCTGCGCATGAAGGTCGCTAGGTTTTTCGCCGCGCAACAAATGTAAGAAATGGCCGCCAATTGAATTATCATCTGTTTCAGTATCGATGCGTACGCCGTCGTGACTGAACTTGTACCAGTAGCAGATAATGGACGGGAATATAGCGAGCATACGCTCAACTTTTTCTTGCTGTTCAGAAAAATCGTTTTCTATTTCTAGGTTGCCAAGCATTGAACAGCCTGTACGTAGAACATCCATTGGGTGCGCATCGGCAGGAATTTTTTCTAATACAACTTTAAGTGCTTCCGGTAAACCGCGGTTGCTTTTTAGCCTTGCGATGTAGTCGTCCAATTGTTGCTGCGTTGGCAATTCGCCTTTCGCTAACAAATAAGCCACTTCTTCAAACGAAGAAGTATCAGCCAGTTCGCTCATGTCGTAGCCTCTGTAGGTGAGGCCAGTGCCGGTTTTGCCGACAGTACATAGTGCAGTTGATCCAGCAGATTGACCTCTAAGGCCTTTCAAACTGCCGTGTGTTTTTTCTTCAGCCATTTTTTATTTCTCCTTTGAAAATAGCGCGTCTAATTTTTGTTCGTATTCGTGGTAGCCCAATACGTCGTACAATTCCATACGTGTTTGCATGGTGTCTACAACGTTAACTTGTGTGCCTTCTTTGCGAATGGTTTCGTACACGTTTAGTGCAGCGTTGCTCATAGCGCGGAAAGCAGACAATGGATAAAGCACCATGCTCGCGCCGGCTTCACCAAGTTCTGTTGTTGTGAAGTAAGGAGTTTGACCAAACTCTGTGATATTTGCTAATACAGGCACGTCAACTGCGGCAG
>JBDOOJ010000056.1:0-1710 GCA_039830885.1 Cycloclasticus sp. | reverse complement strand
TATGGACTGGGCGAAGTGGGGCTAGAACAAGTGGGTACGACGATGGGGTTTGCATTATTAACAACGTTGTATGGATTGGTTGTTGCAAACTTGGTGTGTAAACCGCTGGCAATTAAGCTTGAAAAAATAACAGCGGAGCACGCTGCGCATTTGAATACATTATTAGAAGGCCTGGTGATGATGCGTGAAAGAACACACCCAATGGTTATTCGCGACATGTTAGAAGCGCACGGTATTCCAGCGGCCACAACACCTACGCCGAGCAAGCGCGTAGTAAAAGGCAGGCTGTCTAAATTATTACCGTTAGCGGCTGCTCATGTCGATTGAGCGACGATCAAATTCTGATGTGGCAGATGCGACGCCACGTGAGGACGAACATGATACGTGGACAATCAGCTATATTGATTTGCTGTTATTGATGGTCACGCTGTTTATTCTATTGCTGAGCTATCAACAGCAAACGATTAAACAAGCGGCGGTTGAACAAGAAAAGTCTCGGCTCGTTAGCGCAAAAAAACCGCCCATTAATCGTGCCTTCCTAGACCAAGTTTACATGAGCCACTTAAAAGATCGTGTGGGCGTTAAAGAGTCTAAAGACTCTATCAAGTTGGCAATAAGTGACAGTATTCTATTTTTCCCAGCCGATGCCGCCTTAAGCCGTTCAGGCGAACAAGTGCTTGAGGAATTGGCGGTGATGTTAAAGCAACGGCCTTGGTATATTTTGGTAGAAGGGCATACCGATAATCAGTCAATATCGACCCCCCGTTATTTATCGAATTGGGAGCTGTCGTCGGCGAGGGCAACCAGTGTGACGCGGTATTTAATTGGGCAGGGCATCGCGCCTCAACGTTTGAGTGCAATTGGTTACGCCGACACAAGGCCGCTGACGGGTAATGATACTGAACAAGGGCGCAGTAAAAACAGGCGGGTGGCGCTGGTATTACGGGCGCCGGATTGACAGCTGTTTCATTTGGTGGTCTTCACCTAATTGGATGGTAATGTCGGCACACGTGGGTAAGTCGTCAAGCTGGAATCGGGTTAATCGTTCGTAGTGTGCAATAAAGCGTTTCAACGTTTTTTCTGCTGTCATCAGGTGTTGTTCGTGCTGATGTTTATTGGCTAGTTTTTGTTCTTGTAAACCACGCCATTTTAATACGCAATCGACGTTGGGTATTTGCAAAAATATCAGGCAATCGAGCATGTCAAACAAGGTTTTGTAATCCGATTTAAGGTGTTCGTTAACGAGGTGTCGCCAAATACCGTGAGGGTCTTCGTGTTGTTCTAAAGAGTTAACATCTTGAATTAAAGCGTTTTTAGTTTGCGCTTGAGCGCCAACACACCAGCCTTCGAAAATTAAAATATCGACAGGGCCGTTACATGTTTTCCAGTTGCTTTTAGGCAAGGGCTCGTCATTGCCTTTGTCGAAAACTGGATACAGAAGCTGCTCACCTTTTTTTAGCGCGATGGTTTGCTTAATCAGCTCAATACCTAGCGACGTGTTGTGTGTGCCGGGTACGCCTCGGGTCTTAAATAGTGGGTGTAGATCAACGGACATTTGTTGGCGTTGTTGACGTGTTTTATAAATATCGTCAATCGATAAAATAGCAGTCGTTAGTCCAAAGCCTTGTTCCAACACATCAGCGACGAGTTGCGATAAAGTGGACTTGCCGCTACCTTGGGCGCCGTTTATACCCAACACGAGCGTGTGTT
>JBDOOJ010000101.1:0-1737 GCA_039830885.1 Cycloclasticus sp. | reverse complement strand
ATTTGGCTCATTAATCTAATACAAAGTGCTGGCGTATTGGGCATTGAACGCTTACTATTCACTGAAGAATTAAAACAAACGACGGAGTTATAGATGGCTGTTATAGAACATGATGAATGGATAAGGCGGGCTGATTTAATTGGTAAGAAAGCAGAGCCGATGGTGGCAGCGGCTGAGAAAGCGGGTTGCTTTCCCTTAGAATTACGTGATTATGTTCATGAGCTTGAGATGCATAAAGCTTTACGACCTTTGCAGTATGGTGGTTCTGGTATTGGTGCGTTTACGTTCTCTGAAATTGTTCGGACGATTGCTAATTACAATGCATCGGCTGCATGGCTGGTTTATTTTGTTGTATTACATGAGCAATGGGTTGCCTTTTTGGATGAAAAGGGCCGCCAAGAAGTGTACGACAGTGATAAATTAACCGGTGATATTTTTATGCCGTTAGGTCAAATTGAATACGTTGATGGTGGTGTTCGAATCTCCGGTCAATGGTCATTTGGTAGTGGTGTGTTATGGAATGATTGGATGGGCTTAGGTGCTATTGTTCAAGTGCCGGGTGAAGATCCGCAGCCTTGTTTGGTGAATGTTGAAAAGGCTCAGCTTGAAGTGATTGAAGACTGGAACCCGTTTGGCCTTCGTGGCACGGGTAGTCACAGTGTGAAAGTAGATGATGTATTTGTGCCTTGGCACCGTATTCTTCCTGTTTTAAACGCGAAAAATAAAGGTGAGCCAGTGGGCGGGCATTATTCGGATGAACCGATTTTCAAAGTACCGTTTATGGCGTTTTTCTGTTTGGGCTTTCCTGCTATTTCAACGGGTATTGCACAACGGGTGGCGCGTGACTTAAAAGTACGTGTAGAAGGTCGCCAACGTATTTTATATAACATGAAAGAGTGGGAGTCACCGATTGCGCAACGTAACCTTGCTGAAGTGATGGTGAGAGTGGATGCTATTGAGGCGATGAATACACGTTATGTTGACCAGCTAGAAGAGTGGATTGAAGCGGGTACGCCGGTTGTTTCGGAACAAGAAAAAAATAAAATGAGTGCTTGGCGTTCGCATGTTGGTAAGGAAGCATCCGATTTGGCTTTCCATGCGATGAGCCTGTTAGGTGCGTCTTCTACAGGCAGTGGTGACCCGCTTGAAACGGCGGCCCGTGATGCTTTTATGGTGTACATTCATTTGGGTCAAATTTATGAAGACAATATGATGGCATATGGTAGAACACAGTTTGGTTTATCAGGGCATCCGTTGTTGTAATTCGACAGATGAAGCAATAAACCAATATCGGCCGCATGAAATGTTTTTGTGCGGCCTTTTATTTTAGTTAACACGAGAGTTTTAAATGAATGTAACGCATACCGGTCAAGTGACCTATTCCGCGCCTGTCAGCAAGGGCATTATTTTACTGAGAATTAAATTAACAGAGCCAGATTCAGTTGATTTTAAAGCAGGTCAATATTTGGCCGTATTATTACCGGATTCAGATAAAGCCGCTTATTATTCGATTGCTTCGTCACCCAGCAAAGCGGGCGAGGTTGAATTGTTGGTTAAGGAAGATGAGTTTGGTGCGGGCGCGCTTTATTTGTATTCGTTAAAAGAAGGTGATTCGTTGCAACTGCACATGCCAATGGGCAGTGCTTTTTTACGCGAAGACAGCGACCGTAATGTGGTGTTTGTAGCAGGCGCATCGGGCGCGAGTTATATCCGTTCGATGATTCATTATTTGGATGA
>JBDOOJ010000007.1:0-6294 GCA_039830885.1 Cycloclasticus sp. | reverse complement strand
ACTTCACCATAAGCAACACCTTTATCGCCACGGATCATCACCGGTGTTTTAGGTTTATTACGTAATACCGCCGCCACTTTTATTTGTAGTGTCTCACTCGAAATGGGCTTATTTGTATTCTCCCCTAAATCGAGAAAGTACTGCCCTTTCTCATCCACAGTAACCACCAGCGGCTGAATGTTATTGTCGTCCATTGGCTCTGCCGCGGCTTGTGGTAAATCGATTTCCACCCCTTGCTGAATTAACGGCGCGGTAATCATAAAAATAATCAACAACACCAACATCACGTCGATGTATGGCACCACATTGATTTCACCCATAGGGCGGCGTTTATTACTCCGCGCCATCGTTTTTCACGTGCATACTGATGTGGGCCTGACGCTGCAACACAGTGGTAAAGTCGTCCATAAAGGTTTCGTAACGAGTCGCTAAACGATCGGCATTGGTACAAAACCGGTTGTACGCAACAACCGCAGGGATAGCAGCAAACAGCCCCATCGCTGTAGCAACTAAGGCTTCCGAGATGCCTGGAGCTACTAACGCTAAGGTCGCTTGTTTCATATTACCCAGCGCTTGGAACGAGCTCATGATGCCCCACACCGTACCAAATAATCCAACATAAGGGCTGGTTGAACCTACCGTTGCTAGGAAGGGCAAATGGTTATCTAGGCCGTCCATTTCACGATTATACTGTGCTTGCATTGCGCGCCTTGCACCTTCCACAACGTGCATTGGCTCCATGCCTTTTTGGCCGTTTAAACGATTATATTCTTGAAAGCCCATATGAAAAATACTTTCCATACCACTTCTATCGTAATGGTCCGAGCCTACTTGACGTGATAACTCATTGAGATCTATACCTGACCAGAAGCGCTTCTCGAAGGTGTTGGTGACTTTAATGGCTAATCTGAATTCTTTTTGTTTGGCAAAGATATATGTCCAAGAGACAGAGGACGCTATTACCAGTATTAACATCACGAACTTCACGACGGGGCCCGCTTGCATTACTAAGTGAATGATGGATAAATCTGTGGTCATGTTAGTTGCTCAATCATCATGGTTGGAATGGCTTTAACCTTCATGCTGTGCGCATCAAGGCAAGCGACTTTTATTACTGCTTTGTTTATTATTTCATGCTTCGAATGTGCCCGTACAATCGTTTGTTGAAAAATTAACGACGCGCGTTTCACTTCTGCTACGTCGGTTATTACTAATAGTTCATCATTGAATTTCGCCGGTTTCAAATAGTCTACTTTAATTGCGCGAACAGCAAACGCAATACCCTGCTTTTCAATCAACTCTCCCTGCTCAAATCCAGCAGCACGTAAAAACTCAGTCCGCGCTCTTTCTAAATATTTTAGGTAATTGGCATAATACACAATACCTTGCATGTCGGTATCTTCGTAATAAATGCGAATAGGCCATTGATGCACAGTCTCGCTTAACAGACCCTTAACGTCGCTATTGTCTTTCAAGATTAATCGTCATCAGAACGGGGCGCTAACTGATGCGATGCTGGCATCTTTAAACCTAAATGTTGATAGGCATGACGCGTTGCCATTCTGCCGCGAGGTGTTCGCATAATATAGCCTTTTTGCATCAGGTAAGGTTCAAGCACGTCTTCAACTGTGCCACGTTCTTCGCTCAACGCCGCGGCTAAACTATCGACACCGACTGGGCCACCATCAAAAACATCTATTAACGTACTTAATAAGCGGCGATCTAATTTATCAAAACCACGTTTATCTACTTCCAACATAGTTAACGCTTTATTGGCAATGTCTGCAGTAATAAAACCATCGCCTTTAACATCGGCGTAATCTCTAACCCGTCGAAGCAGGCGGTTGGCAATACGCGGTGTCCCTCGTGAACGAATGGCAATTTCTTGCGCGCCTGCCTCATCTGCTTTCAACGCTAATATGTTCATTGAACGTTTGACGATTTTCGCCAAGTCTTCATCATTATAGAACTCTAACCGCTGAGTTATGCCAAAGCGGTCACGTAGAGGCGATGTTAACAACCCCGCACGTGTGGTCGCGCCCACCAAGGTGAATTGCGGTAAATCCAGTTTAATTGAACGCGCCGCAGGGCCTTCACCAATCATGATGTCTAATTGGTAATCTTCCATTGCTGGATAGAGAATTTCTTCCACAACGGGGCTTAGGCGATGAATTTCATCAATAAACAACACATCGCCTTCTTCTAAGTTCGTCAGTAAGGCAGCTAAGTCACCCGCTTTTTCCAGCACAGGGCCAGATGTTTGACGTAAATTAACGCCCATTTCATGCGCGATGATGTGCGATAACGTCGTTTTACCTAAGCCCGGCGGGCCAAAAATCAACACGTGATCAAGCGCTTCTGAACGTGCTTTTGCAGCCGACATAAAGATCTCCATCTGCTCACAAATCGCCGGTTGGCCAATATAGTCCGCCAATGTTTTCGGTCGGATCGCACGATCAATCGCCTCGTCATCCATCACGTTATCGGCAGTAATAAGTCGGTCGCTTTCTATCATTTTGTTGGCTAATTAGTTCTTAATTGCTGATTGTAAAGCAGAACGGATAATTTGTTCACTGTTAGCGTCGTCATGCGCCACCGCGCGCACTCTTTTTTCAGCATCTTGTGGTTTGTAACCCAAGGCAATCAACGCGCTAATGGCTTCTTCCATTGGTGATGTTTGCGGGGCAGTTAACCCAGCAGCCGCACGAGAAGAACGGCCCGTTCGCTCTGGCAATCGGTCACGCATATCAATAATAAGACGCTCGGCAGTTTTCTTGCCTATGCCCGGTAACTTCACCAACGCCGCAACATTGCTGTCACTGATCCACAAACAAAATTCGTCCACATTTACGCCCGACAAGATGCCTAGCGCAACTTTTGGCCCAACGCCATTCACTTTAATTAAGCTTCTGAACATCGCACGTTCGTCTTCGGTTAAGAACCCATACAAAATATGTGCATCTTCGCGCACAACCAAGTGCGTTCGAATCATAACCTGTTCACCAACCGCTGGCAGGTTGAAAAAACTGGACATGGGCGTTTCAACGTCGTACCCCACGCCGTTCACGTCTATCACCAATAGCGGCGCGTGTTTTTCATGAACCGTCCCGCGAAGAAAACCTATCATGCTAATGCCCGTGTTGTTGCTTGTTTTGTTTGGTCTGTATGAAAATGGCATAGTGCAACGGCCAAGGCATCACTAGCATCCATTTGCGGATTCCCTTGGAGTTTTAACAAAATTTTAACCATGTGCTGAACTTGTGTTTTATCCGCACTGCCTTTACCCACCAATGCTTGTTTTATTTGTCGCGCTGCATATTCAAACACCATCACTTCCCTGTCGAAGATGGCACAAATAGCCGCTGCTCGGGCTTGCCCAAGTTTCAATGCTGAATCAGCATTTTTCCCCATAAAGACTTGCTCAATGGCCATTTCTTGCGGCTGGTAGTGCTGACTAATTTCTTGCACGTCCAAATATATCTTCTTCAAGCGTTCTGGTAACGCACCGCCACCTGTTCGTATGCAGCCACTATCGACATACTTAACGGCTCGACCGCTGACCTCGATAACACCGTAACCAGTCACTCTTGAACCCGGGTCTATGCCTAATATGCGCATACAGTAAGCCTACTCTGCCTCTAACATCGCTTCGTGAGGGAAGCCTGCATTTGAATACACGTTTTGCACATCATCCAACTCTTCCAACACATCCAATAAACGCAAAATCTTTTCTGCATCCTTTACATCAACTGGCGATAGATTATCTGCGCGAAGCGTCACTTCTGCGTGCTCATGAGAAAAACCTGCATCGACTAAGCTATCACGCACCAGCATAAAATCATCTGCTTGGGTCAACACTTCAAACGAACCATCGTCATGCGTAATTACGTCGTCGGCACCCGCATCTAAAGCCGCTTCCATCAAGCTGTCTTCATCCAACGCATTTGAAAGATTGATTACACCGAGTTTTTGAAACATATAATCAACCGAACCACTGGTACCTAAGTTTCCACCCGCTTTATTAAATGCATGACGCACCTCAGCAACCGTTCGGTTTTTATTATCGGTTAAACAATCGACAATAACCGCCGTGCCGGCAGGGCCATAACCTTCATAACGAATTTCATCGAAGTGTTCTGAATCGCTTGCACCGCTGCCTTTTTTAATGGCAGTTTCAATGGTGTCTCGCTTCATATTATTAGACAAGCCTTTATCAATGGCTGATCTTAAACGGGGATTATTGTCCGGATCTGGGCCAGCAGATTTGGTGGCAACCGTGATTTCGCGTATTAATTTAGTGAATAGTTTGCCACGTTTAGCATCTTGCGCACCTTTGCGGAAACGAATGTTCGCCCACTTACTATGACCCGCCATGAAACAACCTCTACACGTTGCATTCTTAAAGTGAAGAGTGTATCACTACCGTGAGTTTTATTAAGCAAAACCCGTGATGAATTAGCGTCTAACGCGTACCCGAGTGCCGTGAATAAGTGAAAGCGTTATTTCCTCTGGCGTTACATTATCAGGAAAAAGCACGCCGCTTATTTTGGTGTTAAAAAAACTACAGCCATCCAACTTGCTGTTGCTTAAATCCGCGCCTCTTAAATCTGCATTTTTGAAATACGCACCCGACAAATCCAGTCCATTCAACTTTGCACCGCGTAAATCAAACGCACGAAACTTTACATTCGTCAGATCAACCGGTTTACCTTCGTCCAAACCTTTGTTGAAGGCGTCAACATTATCGTCCTGTAAATAACCATACATCTCATTTTGTTTGTCTTCTAGACATTCTGTTTTAACCATGTTTTATTTACGCTATTCGAAGTGTAGTTGATATTTCTTAAACCCGAGATATTTATTTTTAAAAGAAGACATACAACGCCTAGCACTCCACACACATAAATTAGTCAATGCACCTATAAGTTAACGGGTTTTAAATATAGAATATAAGCGTACAAAAATTAACAACTTAAAAGGCATGTATATGGCTGGCATTGGCATTTGGCAACTCATTATTATTTTGGTTATAGTTTTATTGCTATTTGGCACTAAACGACTAAAAAACTTAGGTGGAGACCTTGGCAGCGCAATTAAAGGTTTTAAAGGCGCGATGAAAGACGGCGAAAATAAAACAGAAAAAGAGTCTGAGGATCAAAAATCTGTACAAGATGACAGTGAAAACACTGACAAAAAAAACAAGTCTTGAGCTTTCCTTTCTCTTCGACCTTGTTTTAATACTATGCCCGCTGACCCAACTGACACAGAAGCCACCGAAAATGAACCCACGGAAGAAGGCGCAACCTTTGTCTCACACCTTATTGAATTACGCACTCGCTTAATTCACTCATTACTCGGCATTGTCGTCGTCTTGCTACCATTACTGCCCTTTGCTAATGAGATCTACGCCTATTTAGCTCAACCACTTTTAGTGCATATGCCTGAGGGTACTAGCATGGTAGCCATTGAAGTCATCTCGCCTTTCCTGACTCCCTTCAAACTAACATTAACGCTATCGTTATTTGTTTCAATTCCGTGGATTTTTTACCAAGTTTGGTTATTCGTTGCGCCTGGCCTATACGAACGAGAGCAAAAAGTCGCCTTACCCTTAGTTACCGCAGGCACCTGTTTATTTTACTTAGGTATTATTTTTGCGTATTTCATTGTTTTACCTATCATTTTCCAATTCATAACGGCTACCGCGCCAGAAGGCGTAGCGGTTATGACTGACATCAGCAAATACTTAGATTTTGTTTTAACGCTATTTTTTGCCTTTGGGTTAGCCTTCCAAATCCCCATCGCAACGTTCTTAATGATAAAGGCAGGCGCAACAACACCCGAAAAATTAGCAGAAAAAAGACCGTATGTTGTGGTGGGTGCCTTTGTTATCGGCATGCTACTGACGCCACCCGATATTATTTCTCAAACATTATTGGCCATTCCTATGTGGCTATTATTTGAAGTCGGCTTATATGTGTCGAAAGTGTTCATAAAACCTGCTGAAGCATAAGCCACTTGCTTGCACTGATTAGATATACTATAAACGTAATGGCTTAAACCCATTCATAATAATAAACACCGTATTCACTATCTGTACTTAGGGAGAACTCATGTCTACAAATAACTCGTCATATTGGCGTGAAAACTTACGTCTAATTTTTAAATGCTTAATCGTTTGGTTTGTTGTTTCATTTGGTTGCGGCCTTTTGTTTGTCGAAGAACTTAACACCATCCGCCTGGGAGGTTATAAGCTCGGCTTCTGGTTTGCCCAACAAGGATCCATTTATGTATTTG